>JAYTCP010000640.1:0-6651 GCA_043736435.1 Planctomycetia bacterium
GCACCCCGAAGAGCTATCGCGATCTGCCGCTCCGGCTGGCCGAGTTCGGGCGGGTCTACCGCCACGAGCTCTCCGGCGTGCTCATGGGCGCCATGCGCGTGCGGACCTTCACCCAGGACGACGCGCACATCTACTGCGCGCCCGACCAGATGGGGGCCGAGATCGCCGACATGATCGACCTAGTCCAGGTCGTCTACCCGGCCATCGGCTACGACATGGCGGGGGTCGGCGTGAAGGTGGCGACCCGCCCCGCGAACAGCATGGGCAGCGAGGAGAACTGGCAGAAGGCGGAGTACGCCCTCCAGGACGGCCTCACCGCCAAGGGGCTCCCGTTCACCGTGGCGAAGGGCGAAGGTGCCTTCTACGGCCCCAAGATCGAGTTCCACGTCACGGACGCCATCGGGCGCACCTGGCAGTGCGGCACGATCCAGGTCGACTTCTCGATGCCCGAGCGCTTCGGCCTCGAGTACACCGGCCAGGACGGCCGCAAGCACACGCCCGTGATGCTGCACCGCGCGATCCTCGGCTCCATGGAGCGCCAGATCGCCGTGCTGATCGAGCACCACGCGGGGAAGTTCCCGCTGTGGCTCGCCCCGGTCCAGGCGAAGGTGCTCCCGATCACCCAGGCCCAGGACGCCTACGCCCTCGAGGTCGCGGCGAAGCTCGTCGCGGCCGGCCTGCGCGTCGAGACGGACCTCGGCTCCGACAAGGTCGGCAGCAAGGTCCGCCAGGCGACCCTCGAGCGGATCCCCTACATGCTCGTGGTGGGGGGGCGCGAGGCGGCGGCCGGCCAGGTGGCCGTCCGCGAACGTTCGGGGGAGGATCGCGGGGCGATGGCCCTCGACGCCTTCCTCGAGCTCGCCCGCGCACGCACCACGGCCCGCACGTAGCCCGCGGGGGCGCCGTCGGGTGCCCCCCGAGCCCCTCCCCGACCATCCGGCCCCCCGGACGGCCGGGAGAGGGTTCCGGTCGGCCCGGTTCCATGGCATCTTTGACCCTTCACCCCAGGGCGTCCCCCGGGGTGAGGACCCCCGACCTCCGCGCGCGTCGCGGGGCGGTGTCCGTTCCCACGACCCCGGAGGATCGAAGCCATCCGCCCCGACGACCGAAACAGCTTGCCGGCGCCCGCCGCCGGCCCGCGGATCAACGAGAGGATCCGCATCCGTGAAGTCCGACTGATCGACGACGAGGGAAAGCAGGTCGGCGTCGTCCCGACCGAGCAGGCGCTCCAGCTGGCCCAGGAGAAGGGCCTCGACCTGGTGGAGGTCGCACCGAACGTGCGGCCGCCCGTCTGCAAGATCATGGACTTCGGCAAGTACAAGTACGAGCAGAACAAGAAGGCGCACGAGACGAAGGTCAAGCAGCACAAGACGAAGCTGAAGACCGTCCGCCTGCGTCCGAAGACCGACCCGCACATGCTCGAGATCCGCGTGACCGCCGCGCGGGACTTCCTGGCCCGGGGCGACAAGGTGCAGGTGATGATCCTGTTCCGCGGACGCGAGATGGCCCACCAGGACATCGGCGTCGCCCAGTGCTACGAGGTGGCCAAGCGCCTCGAGGACATCGCCAAGATCGAGCAGTCGCCCCGCACCGAGGGGCGCCGCATGTCGATGCTCTTGACGAAGAAGTAGGACTCCTCGCGAAGCAGCAGGACGCCGGACGGAGTCGCACCCCTCCCCGCCGCGCAGCGAGCGCCGGGGCCACCGGGGGACCCCGGGGGCTCGGGGGCGCCCCCCGCCGGGCCCCGTCGAGCCTCGTAGTCCCTCGTCGGCCGAAAGCCCGGCCATCCCGCTCCCCCGGCCCCTTTCCTTGACGGGACGTGGGTCGGAGGTACCCTCCGCCGCTTCCCCACCGTCCGGCCCCAACGATGCCCAAGATCAAGACCAACCGCTCCATCGCGAAGCGCTTCAAGGTCACCAAGACTGGCAAGGTCAAGCGCTTCCGCGCGAACTCCAGCCATCTCATGAGCGGCAAGAAGGCCTCGCGTCGGCGCAAGCTCCGCAAGAGCGGGCTGATCAAGGGCAAGCAGGCCATCACGTACCGCCGACTGCTCGGCGGCTAGCAGAGGAACGCGATCCATGGCCCGCGTAACGAACACCCCGGCCCGCCTCCGTCGCAAGCGCCGCCTCCTCAAGGCGGCCAAGGGCTTCTGGGGCGCGCACAGCAAGCTGCACAAGGTTCTCAAGGAGAACCTCCACCACGCGTGGCAGTACGCCTACATCGGGCGTCGCCTCAAGAAGCGGGACTTCCGCCGCCTCTGGATCGTGCGCCTGTCTGCCGCCGCCCGCGCGCGCGGCCTCCGGTACAGCCAGTTCATCCAGGGCATCACGAAGGCCGGGATCCCGCTGAATCGCAAGATGCTCTCCGAGCTCGCGATCCACGATCCCGCGGCCTTCGACGCGGTCTTTACCCAGGCGAAGACGGCGATCGCGGGGTAGGTTCCCGCCGCGAGGCGTCGGTCGCGCGACCCCCACGTCCGCACGACGTCGGTGGCCGGCCGGGGCCGCGGCGCTCCCGCCTCGGCCCAGGGAACCGTCCCGGGCGAGGAGGTCGAGCGCGATGGCCGAGATGTTGGACCGGATCCAGGAGCTGGCCAGCGAGGCGGAGGCCGCCGTCGCCGCCGCGCCTTCGGTGGAGGCCCTCGAGGCCCTCCAGACCGCGTGGCTCGGCCGGAGCGGGCGCCTCCAGGAGATCCTCCGTGCCATCGGGACCCTCCCGCCCGCCGAGCGCGGGCCCGTCGGCCGCGCCGCCAACGACGTCAAGGAGGCCGTGACGTCGCGTCTAACGGCCCGGCTCGGCGAGCTGCGCGCCGCCGCGGAGGGCGCGCTCGGCGACGCGCGCTGGGTGGACGCGACCATGCCCGGCGTCCGGCGCGGGGGAGGCACGCTCCATCCCGTGACGCAGATGCGTCGCGAGCTCGAGGACCTCTTCCTCTCCATGGGCTTCTCGATCCTCGACGGGCCCTGGGTCGAGGACGACCGCCACAACTTCGAGGCGCTCAACGTCGCGAAGGACCACCCGGCCCGCGACGCCCAGGACACGTTCTGGCTCGAGGACGGCCACCTGCTGCGCACCCACACCTCGCCGGTGCAGGTCCGCGCCATGGAGACGCGCAAGCCCCCGATCCGTGCCGTCGCGGTCGGGCGCGTGTTCCGCAACGAGGCCCTCGACGCGAGCCACGAGAACACGTTCCACCAGATCGAGGGGCTCGTGGTGGACCGCGACGTGAACGTGGGGCACCTCGTCCACACCCTGAAGACCCTCCTCTCGGCCGTGTTCGGCCGCGACGTCGAGGTGCGCCTGCGCCCGTCGTTCTTCCCCTTCACCGAGCCCTCCTTCGAGCTCGACCTGCGCTGCCTCGTGTGCGACGGCAAGGGGTGCCCCGTATGCAAGCGCTCGGGGTGGGTCGAGCTCCTCGGCTGCGGCCTCGTCCATCCGAACGTCCTGCGCGCCTGCGGCGTCGACCCCGCCGCCTGGTCGGGCTTCGCGTTCGGCCTCGGCATCGACCGGCTCGTGATGATGCGGCACGGCATCGAGGACATCCGGTGGCTCATGTCCGGCGACCTCCGGTTCCTCTCCCAGTTCGGCGCGGGGGTGTCGGGATGAAGCTCTCCTGGCGTTGGCTCTCCGAGCTCGTCGACCTCGCGGGCGTCGATCCCGCCGAGGCGGCCCGCGCGCTCACGTTCAAGTCCGCCGAGGTCGAGGGCCTAGAGCGCCTCGGCACGGGGCTCGACGGCGTCGTCACGGCGCGGGTCGACCGCGTCGTGCCGCACCCGAACGCGGACCGGCTCCGGCTCTGCACCGTCTCCACGGGCGCCGGCGCCCCGGTGGAGGTGGTCTGCGGCGCGCTCAACGTCGCCGAGGGCCAGATCGTCTGCTTCGCGCGCGTGGGGCTCACGCTCCCCGGCGGCCTCACCCTCAAGAAGGCGAAGATCCGCGGCGTCGAGAGCGAGGGGATGATCTGCGCCGAGGACGAGCTCGGCCTCGGGACGAACCACGACGGGATCATCGTCCTCCCGCCCGGCACGCCCGTCGGCGTCCCGGTGTCGGGCCCCCTCGGCGTGGGCGACGCCGTGCTCGAGGTGGGCAACACCGCGATCACGAACCGCCCCGACCTCTGGGGCCACGTCGGGTTCGCCCGCGAGCTGTCCGCGATCCTGTCGCGTCCCCTGCGCCCGCCTCCGACGGCGAAGGCCGAGGCGTCGCTCTCCGCCGCGCGCGCGCCTGCGCTGCCCGTCACGATCGAGGATCCCGCCGCGTGTCGGCGCTACGTGGGCCTCGTCGTCGAGGGCGTGCGCAACGGCAGGACGCCGCCCGCGCTCGTCCGCCGGCTCGAGGCCCTGGGGCTCCGCAGCGTCGACCTGCTGGTCGACCTGACGAACCTCGTGATGCTCGAGACGGGGCAGCCCCTGCACGCCTTCGACCTCCGCGAGATCCGCGGCGGCGCCGTCCACGTGCGCTCCGCCCGCCCCGGCGAGGCGTTCGAGACCCTCGACGGGAAGGCCCTCTCCCTCGTCTCCGACGACCTCGTGATCGCCGACGCCGAGCGCGTCCTCGCGCTCGCCGGCGTCTTGGGCGGGAAGGCCTCCGGCGTCCGGGCCGACACGACGGCGATCCTCGTCGAGTCGGCCTGCTTCGAGGCCGCCCGCACGCGCCGCGCTTCGATACGGCACGGGACCCGCACGGACGCGAGCGCCCGCTTCGAGAAGAGCCTCGACCCGGCGGGCGCCCTGCCCGCGGCCCTGCGCTACGTCGAGCTGCTCCTCGAGCACGTTCCGACGGCCCACGTCGCCCGCGCCGCGGCCGACGCCCACCCGCGGCCGTTCACCCCGAGGTCGATCGATCTCGCCCCCGACCTGGTCTCGCGCCGCCTCGGCATCGACGTGCCCGTCGAGACCTCGGTGCGCCACCTCACGGCGCTGGGCTTCGGCGTCGAGCGCGCCGGGGCCGTCCTGCGGGTGTCCGTGCCCTCCTGGCGCGCGACGAAGGACGTGGTGCTGCCCGAGGACCTCGTCGAGGAGGTCGGCCGCATCCACGGCTACGAGCACGTGAAGCCGATCCCGCTCGTCGGGCCCCTGCTGCCCGCGCGCCCCGACCCGCTCCGCGCCCTCGAGCGCCGCGGGAAGACCCTCCTCTCCCTCGACCTCGGCTACGCGGAGATCGCCTCCTACGTGTTCCATGGCCTCAAGGAGTGCGAGCGCACGAAGATCGACCCCGAGGCCTGCCTGCGGCTTCGCAACCCGCTCTCCGCCGAGCAGGACCGCCTCCAGGTCACGACCGCCCAGAACCTCCTGCGGGCCCTGGTGCGCAACCAGGCCGGCACGGGCCAGCCTGGGATGGGCGTGCGGCGCCTGCACGAGTGGACCCGCGTCGTACGCAAGGCCGACCGCCGCACCCCGGAGCGCGCCACGGAGATCCCCGTGGTCGGGCTCGGCGTCGCGGAGCGCGAGCGGCTCGACGACGCCAAGGGCGAGGTCTTTCTCGCCGCCAAGGAGGACGTCCTCGCCCTCCTCGCGCGGCTCGGCGTGACGGGGGCCGCCGCCTCCGACGCCGGCGACGCGCGCCTCGACGACCTCGGCCCCTTGCCCGCGTGGCTCCACCCGGGCCGTCGGGCCGCGGTCCGCCACGGCGGGGTCGTGCTCGCCCTCGTCGGCGAGGTCCTGCCCGCCGTCGCGCGCGCCTGGGACCTCGCCGGTACCGCGGCCCTCGGCGAGATCCACCTCGACCGGGTGCTCGCCGCCGTCGCGGCCGCGCCCGCGACGATGTACCGCCCGCCTCCCCGCTTCCCGTTCGCGCCGTTCGACGTCGCCGTGATCGTCGACCGCAAGACGCCAGCCGCCCTCGTCGCCGACGAACTCCGCCGCAGCGCCCCGAAGGCCGTGCGGGGCGTCACCCTGTTCGACGCCTACGAGGGCCCCGGCATCCCCGCGGGCCAACGCAGCCTCGCCTTCACCGTGACCTTCGGCGACGACGATGCGACGCTCTCGCCCAAGACGATCGAGGTCCTCCAGGCCCGCGCCATCGACGCCCTGCGCAAGAAGGGGTACACGGTCCGCACCGCCGACGCGCCCAAGAAGTAGGAAGGGCGTAGGAAGGTCGTTGGCGGCGCCGTGGGGCGTTCGCGGACCGCGGGACGCAGGCGGGGGCCCGCGAGGGGCCGAGGGACCCGCGGGGCCCGCGATGGGGGCGAGGGCGCATCGGAAGGTCAGGGGGGGCGGCGGGGCGAGGCACCGGTGGGGCCCACCCTCCCCCGATTCCACTCTCCCCTCCCCCGAGCCCCGTATCCCCCTTGCCCCCTCCCCCGAGTCCACTCTTTCCTCCCCCGTCGGGCCCTATTCGGGCCCGAAAGCCCTCCCTCCCCCGCGCGGCCGTCCGCGCGAAAGGGCTTGCCTCGCCCCCCACGAGGTGTAGCGTGATGCGCCATGGGGCCCCAGGCGTGGGGCCCCCGTCTCCGCATGCGCCCGCGGGAGGGATCCGTGCGTCCGACCTGGATCGTGCTTGGCCTGGTGGTGGGCCTCGGTGCCGTCGCCTACGTGAAGCTCCGCGACCGCGCCGCCGACGGCGGGAGCGCTCCTCTTGCCCGACCCGCAGATGCGGGCGGGGACGCGAAGGGGGCGACCCCGCGCGCCGAGGGGGCTCCGGCCCCGGCGG
>JAYTCP010000641.1:0-3410 GCA_043736435.1 Planctomycetia bacterium
CCAGTCGCTCGCGAGGGACGTCCCCGAGGACGAGGACTACCCGCGCCAGGAGGGCGAGATCCTCGAGGAGCGCGGAGACAAGGCCGGCGCGATCGCCGCCTATCGCCGGAGCGTCGCGCTGCGGGCCGACCAGCCCGACGCGTGGCGCGCCCTCGGCCGCCTGGAGGGCCGCCTCGAGGACTTCGCGGCGCCCTTCGAGCCCGACGTCGACGCGCTCCTCGCGGCGCTCCCCACCGACGCCGAGCTCCGGGCCCGGCACCCGAAGGCCGTGGCGGTCACCGTGCTCGACCACTGCGTGATCCGGGTGCGGCCGGACGGCACCTCGTCGTCGTTCTCGCACCTCGTCTTCAAGGTCCTCGACGAGAAGGGGGTCGCGAAGTACGGCGACCTCTCGAACCGCGGGGAGTGCTACGAGGTCCGCGCGATCCTGCCCGACGGCCGCGTGATGCTGCCGACCGGCCTCGGCGACGGCGACTACAACATCGAGGGACTCGTGCCGGGGACGGTCCTCGAGCAGCGCTTCCTCGAGCAGCTCGCCGCGGGCCCGAAGGGGCTCGCCCGCTTCAGCTTCCACTTCCAGGATGCGGAGCTCACGAACGAGCCGAACCCGGTGCTGCTCTCCCGGCTCGTGGTGCTCTCGCCGGAGGGCCTCGCCATCCCCGTGCAGAGGCGCAGCTTCCCGGGCGAGGGGACCACGACCACGAAGGACGGGGTGACGGCGACGGTCTACGAGATGCGAGACGTCCCGCGCATCGAGCACGAGCAGGGGATGCCGGAGGCCTCGGAGATCGTCCCCACCGTGTACCTCGGGGAGGAGGGCGACCTCGCCGACGCCGTCGCCGACGTCCTCGGCTCGCGCCCCGACACGCGCCCGACCCCGGTCCTGCGGGACGCGGTGGCGAAGGTCTCGAAGGCCGGCATGAGCGACCTGGAGCGGCTGAAGGCGCTCTACGAGCTCGTCAACGACACGGTCACGGGGGACTCGGGCTCGCAGCGCGGCCCCACGGCCACCCTGCTCCAGCGCGCCGGCGACCGGTCGGAGCTCTTCGCCGCCCTCGTGCGGACGGCGGGGATCCGCAGCCGCGTGGGGCGCGTGATGCCGTGGAACGGCGCGTCGATCGACGTCGCGGCCCGCGGACTCCAGGCGTTCCGGCTGCCCCTCCTCTGGCTCGAGCCCGAGGGCGCGGAGCCCGTCCCGTTCGTCATGGGCGCCCGCACGGCCCCGTTCGGCCTGCTCCCGGCCTCCTACGAGGGGTCCGCGGCGCTCCTCGCGAGCGAGGCGGGGGGCGAGATCGTCCGCCTGCCGACCGCCCGCCTGCCCCTCGACCGCGCGATCCGGTTCGACGTCGCCCTCGGCACGAAGCCCGACCAGGCGACGGCCCGCGGCCGCATCGTGGTGCCCGACGTCGTCGGCTACCAGCGCAAGCAGCAGCTCCAGGACATGACGCAGGACGCGCGGCGCAAGCACGCGGAGGAGTGGATCGCCCCCTACCTCGTCGGCCCGTCCCTCAAGGAGGCCGAGTTCCCCGCCCTGACCGATCGCGGACAGCCGTTCGAGATCCGCCTGGAGGCGACGCTCTCGGGCTACCTGTCCGCCCAGGGCGCCGGCTACGTCGTACCGATCGGGCTGCCGAAGACCGCCATGAAGGCCCGGTTCGTGGACCGCCCCGAGCGCACGTACGAGTTCCGATCGGAGGAGCGCGACGACGTCGTCGAGGAGGTCGCCGTCCGCCTCGGCGACGGGTGGGAGGTGGACACGCTCCCGCGCGACCATCTCGCGGCGAGCAAGCTCGGCACCTACGCGCTGACGTTCCGCCGCGAAGGCGACGAGGTGCGCATCCGCCGGGTGCGCCACTTCCACCCGGCGCGTTACGCGCCGCACGAGTACCGCGCCTTCGTCGACTGGTGCAACGAGATCGACCAGGCGGAGGAGCGCAAGCTCGAGCTCCACGCGCGGCGCTGATCACCGGGCCGCGACGGGCGACTCGACGGGTCACGGCGGGGGGACGGCGCGGGATCAGATCCGGGCCGCCAGCGCTGCCGCGGCGGAGTCCCAGGTGCTTCGGGGGGCGGCGGGGGCCGGGGCTCTCGGGCCCGAAGGGCCCGACGGAACGACCAGGGCCGCGGCCGCTCCCGGCCACGCGAAGCGGGCGCCGTCGCGCACCGGCGGCGGGACGAGCACGAGGCCCTCGGCGCCGTCGGCGACGAGCGCGCGATGCGCGGGGATGTCGCTCGCGATCGCGGGCGTGCCGCACGCGAGGCTCTCCGCCACGGGGAGCGAGAAGCCCTCGTCGAGGGAGGGGACCAGGGTGAAGCGCGCGGCCGCGTAGAGCGCGGCGAGATCGGCGTCGTCGACGCGTTCGAGCGCGACGAGGCCGGGCGGGGTCGCCGACGCTCCGGCCCCCGTCGCCCCCCTCCTCCCGAGCCCCTTCGACCCCGCGCCCACGACGACGAGGCGGACCCGCTCGCCGGTCCCGCGATCGCCTCCGAATGCCTCGCGCCACGCGGCGACGGCCGCGGGCATCGCCTTGCGCGGCTCGTCGCGGCCCACCGCCAGCACGTAGGGTCCCTCGAGGCCGAGCCGGCGCAGGACGTCGGCGGACCGCTCGCGGGCCGCGGGCGTGAACGGCGCCGCGACGCCGTTGGGCGCGACGAGCACGGCGTCGGCGCCCAGCCGGTAGCGCGCGACGAGCTCGTCGCGGACCGCGGTCGAGACCGCCACCACGAGCCCCGCGCGGCGTAGCGCGGCGCCGAACCGGAGACGGCCGTATGCGGCGCGCAGCGGCCCCGCGAAGCCGTGGAGGAAGCGCAGGTCGTGGACGGTGACGATCGTGCGCAGGCCCGGGAGCGCGAGCACCGGGCCGTGGTCGACGAGCAGGTGGGTGAAGGCGGCCTCGCGGCGCCGGCGACGGAGGTCGCGCGCCCGCGCGAGCCAGCGCGAGGCCCCGCCGCGACAGGAGACGTCCACGGTCGCGTGGACCAGGTTGTCGGCGACGAGGCCCGCGGGGGGCCCGCCGCCGTCCCGCGCCCAGTGGACCTCGAACACGGCGTCGGGCCGCAGCGCCGGGAGCCGGCGCAGGAGCTCCACGGCGCGGCGGCGCGTGCCCGAGGGCCCGGGGCCGTACGGCGTCGCGTCGACGACGACGAGCGCGGTCACGGCCGACGCCCCTCGGCGGCCCGGAGCACGTCGAGCAGCGCGCGGGCGCTCGCCTGCGTCGGGAACGCGCGGGCACGGACGGTCCCCCGCGCGACCAGGTCCGTGCGGAGGCCGGGCTCGGTCGCGACGCGGCGGATCGCGGCGGAGAGCGCCGCGGCATCGCCGGGCGGCACGAGGAGCGCGGCGCCGCCCGTCACCTCGGGGATGGAGCCCGCGGTGGTCGCGACCACGGCGCTCCTCGTCTATCCCTCGC
>JAYTCP010000642.1:0-2071 GCA_043736435.1 Planctomycetia bacterium
CCGCCGTCACGACGCGGACCTGGAGCCGGCGACCGGCGGGCGCGGGCCGCGCCCGAGCCTCCTTCGCGGCGCCCTCGAGCGGGGACGACGGGTCCGCGACCGCGGGAGCGATCCGGGGGGGCGCGGGGGGGAGGCTCGCACCCGGCCGTTCCGGCAGCCCCGCGAACTCGCGCTCGAGGACGCCTTCGGGCTCCCCGTGCGACTCTGCGATCGCGAACAGGACGGCGCCGCACGTCGCCGCGAGGGTCACCAGGGCTCCGATCCGCTTCGCGAGGCGGAGTCGCTTCAGCCGCAGGACGTCGGGCGACCCGTCGCTCATCCCTAGAGCGTACGCGATCCCGCAGGCACCGTGCCCTGACGATCCCCGGGGGCTACCGGGCGCCCATCAGGCGGACGCCGCGCCCGGCGACGAGGCGTCCCGCGTGCCAGGCCGTCTCCCCTGCCGCGCGCAGGGCCGCCACGGTGGCTTCGGCCTCGCCGGGGGCCACGATCACCATCAGGCCGCACCCCATGTTGAGGAAGTCGTAGGGTTCGACGCCCGTCAATCCCGCCTTCTCGACGAGGTGTCGGAACAGGGGCGGGGGCGTCCACGAGGCGAGGTCCACCTCGGCGCCGACGCCGTCGGGGAGCACGCGGGGCAGGTTCTTCGCGAACGATCCGCCCGTGATGTGGGAGATCCCGTGGACCGTCACCTTCTCGCGCAGGTCGAGCATCGCCTTCAGGTACGGACGGTGGGGCGCGAGCAGCGCGCGGCCCACGCTGGTCCCGAGGCCCGCGGGCTCCGCGGCGAGATCGAGGCTCCCGCGGTCCACGAGGCGGTTCACGAGGGAGAACCCGTTCGTGTGGAGCCCGCTCGACCCGACGCCCACGAGCGCGTCGCCCACGGCGACGCCCTTCGGCCAGATCCGCGCGCGGTCGACCACCCCCACCAGGAAGCCCGCGAAGTCGTACTCCCCCGCGACGTAGACGTCGGGCATCTCCGCCGTCTCCCCGCCCAGCAGCGCGATCCCGTGGGCGCGGCAGGCCTCGGCCGCCCCCGCGATCACCTCCTCGAACACGGCCTTGTCGAGCTTCGCGCTCGCGAAGTAGTCGAGGAAGAACAGCGGCTCCGCGCCCTGGACGAGGGCGTCGTTGATGCAGTGGTTCACGATGTCCGCGCCGATCCCCCCGTGGAGCCCCACCCGGCGCGCGACCTTCGTCTTCGTGCCCACGCCGTCGTTCGTGGCCACGAGGACCGGCTCCTTCATCCCGGGGAAGGAGGCCCGGAAGAGGCCGGCGAACGACCCGGGCTCGTTCAGCACGCGGTCGGTGAACGTGGACCGGACCGAGGCGGCGATCCCGGAGAGCAGCGAGGCCTTCGCCTTCACGTCGACGCCGGCGTCCTTGTAGGTCAGCTTGGCCACGGGGATCCTCGGGGGGGTGCGCGGGGCGGGGGATGCGGCGCGGGGGATGCGGGGGGCGCGGGGGGCGCGGGGGGTCGGCGGGGTCATGGAGCGGACGACCACCCCCCCGCGCCCCCCCATTCCCCCGTCGCATGCCCGCCCCCACCCCTGCTGATCGGACGCAGCGGACCCAGGGTCGGCCCGGGAGGCCGTGCGGTGCCCCGCGGAGTGCCGGTATCGTGGCGCGCGATGGCCAGGTCCCCCTCCTCCGGACGCGCCCCCTCCGTCGGCGTGGTCCTCCTCGGGGCCACCGGCAGCGTCGGCCAACGCGCCGCGGAGGTGGTCGCGGAGCACCCGGACCGGTTCCGCGTCGAGGGCCTCGCTTCGGCGCGGAAGGGACCGGAGCTCCTCGCGATGGCCCGGCGCCTGGGCGCGCCCCGGATCGCCCTCGTCGATCCCGAGGCGGCCGAGGCCCTGCGTCGCGACCTCCGCGCGGGCGACCCGGAGCTGCGCGTCGGCGTCGAGGGGGTCCTCTCCCTCGTGCGCGAGCGCGGCGTGGGCACGGTCCTCCAGGCCATCACGGGCGCGGCGGGCCTGCCCGCGAGCCTCGAGGCGGTCCGGCTCGGCAAGCGGCTCGCGCTCGCGAACAAGGAGTCCCTCGTGCTCGCGGGCCCGCTCCTCACGCGGGC
>JAYTCP010000643.1:0-5728 GCA_043736435.1 Planctomycetia bacterium
TTGACTTCGACGAGGAACCAGGGCTTGCGGTCTCGCACGACGACGAAGTCGACCTCGCGCTTGTCCTTGTCGCGCAGGTACCCGAGGTGGAACTCGCCGAGTCCGAGGTCGGTCCAGCCCTCCACGGCCTTGAGGAGATGGCACGCGACGAACGTCTCGGCCCGCGCTCCGGGATCGGCGACCCGGGACCAGTCGCGCAGGAACCACTTCGGCTCCTTGCGCAACGACCGCGTCACGTTCCGGAACCACGGCCGCACCACGAAGCCCAGGTGGAATGCGACGAGGACGTCGAGCCACCGTCGCGCCGTGTCCAACGAGATGGTCACGTCGCGGGCGAGGTGGGCGAAGACGACCTGCGTGGCGCTGCGCTCTTCGAGCACCTGCGCGAACGTGTCGAGCTGCGCGACGTCTGCGATCCGGGTGAGGTCGCGCAGATCGCCGCGGATCAGCTGTTCGCGACGCAGCGCCCCCCATCGACGCGTGAAGCGCGCCTCGCGCGCAAGAAAGGGCTCGGGGAACCCCCCGTGCGCGAGGAGCGCCTCGAACTCGGCGTCGGGGATCGGGCGAGGGGGCCGCACGATCGTGCGTGCGTCGGGGAGCACGGGATCGACCACCTCGGCCACGGAGAACGGATGCATGCGGTAGGGCAGGTACCGGCCCATCAGGCTGTCGCCGCCCCGCTTGAGGACGTCGAACCGCGCGCTGCCCGTGACGAGCAGGCGCATGTCGTCCGCGTAGGTGTCGAACAGGCCCTTCAGGAACGCTTTCCATCGGCGGTACTTGTGCAACTCGTCGAGGACGACGGAGGGGCGACGCTCCCGGAGGCGCGCCACGCCGACGCGCTCGGCCACGGCCGCGGGACCTGCCAGGAGCACGCGGCGGTGGTCCGCGTCGTCCCAGCTGAGGTACGCGGTGGAAAGGGCGCGGCACGTGGTCGTCTTCCCGACTTGGCGAGGACCGGTCACGAACGCCATCTGTCGGCGCTTGGCGAGATGCTCCACGAGGATGGCGTCGTAGATTCGAGGCCGGGTCGGCATTCCGACCAGAATACGCACCATCGCGAAAAAGTCACGACCATTCTACGATTGTCACGTTCTTGGTCGCCACACCCCCCCGGGGGGCCGATGGGCGCTGCGAGGGAAGCGATCCTGCGTGATCATCGAGCGGATCGGAGGAAAGGTGGCCGAATTCGCCCCGACCGCACTCCCCAAGACCCCGATGGGGAAGGCGTTGACCTACCTGACGAACCAGTGGGCGCCCCTGACGAGAAACCTCGAGTCAGGGATCCTGGAAGACGAAGGTCGTGCGCACGGCGCTCGAGAACGCGGCCTCCATCGCGACCCTGCTCCTCACCACCGAGGCCATCATCGCCGAGATCCCCGAGCCCAAGAAGGCGTCCGCGGGCGCCGGCGGCGGCGTTGGGATGGGCGGCATGGGTGGCGACTCCTAAGGTCCCGCGCCCCGGCTCTCCCCGCGGCCCCGGCGTTCGTACAGAGCGCCGGGGCCGCTTCGTTGGCGGGGGGAGGCAGGTGGGGGAGGCCCGTGTCCCGCAGCCGCCGCCCCGCACGGCGTGTCCTCCCCCCGTACGTCAGGGACACCCGCCGACGTGTGTCGTCGCGCCGACGATCACCACGGCGGCCCCGTTCGCGTTCGAGATGTCCACCCCGGGACCCGGCGCAACCGTGGGCGCAACGTGGTCCCACTCGTCGAAGCACGCGGCGATCGTGGTCACGGCGGACGCGTCCGTCCAGAGGTCGGCACCCGTGTTGCACGAGAGGACGTTGAGGCCGAGGCTCCCCGCACCTCCCCCGCCCATGTCGCCGCCGGTGGAATGGAACTCGGCCCCGTTGAGGTTCCCGGTGATGCGGTTCGACTCGACGATGCTCCCCTCGCCGCCCCCGTCGAAGACGATTCCCGAGGTGGAGTGCCCCGCGATCACGTTGCCCCGGATCACGTGGTCCCCGACCGCGTTGTAGCAGTACACGCCGTCCTCCGAGTCCACGATGCGGTTGTTGCGCAGGGTCACCGACGCCTCGGGCAGGACCACCGCCTCGGCGACCACGGCGGACGGGGGCTGGTCGTTCTCGATCCGGAACCCGGCGACCGTCGATCCCGCGCCCGGCACGATCGTCGCGCCGAGCAGCCCTCCCGGGTTCGGGGACGGCGCGAGGCCGCCGCCGACGATCTCCGTCGCGACGAGGCCGCCGCCCTTGTCCTGCTCGCTGCCGAGCAGCGTCACGCCCGACGGCACGAGGAGCGGGAACGTCTCGCCGTGCGCCGCGTCGTAGGTCCCGGGGAAGGCGAAGACGACCTCGCCCGACGCGGCGACGGACAGCGCGTGCGTGAGGGTCCGGAACGGCAGGCTCACCGTGCCGGGCGCCGCGTCGTTCCCCATGCTCGCGTTCACGTACCAGTTCGCATCCGGGGGCTGCGGGAACCCGGTCCCGTTCCCTCCGCCGCAGGCCGCGGCGATCGTCAAGAGGGAGAGCGTGACGACGGCACGGAACGGGCGGACGTTGCGCACGGGACTCCTCCACGGGACCGAAGCTTTGGGGGAGGATACCGCCACCGGCCCGATCCGGGAGCGCAGGCATCTGGACGTGGAGCAGGCCGGGACGGGACCGGGGGAGCGGTAGGGCCGCACGCGAGGATCAGGGGTAGGGGGGGCAATCGATTGGGATCTTCCTGGGGGCGGCGGGGGTCGGGCATGTGCGCGGCGCAACGGGTCGACGACGGATGGCCGATCGACCTACCGGCCCCCCGCGGGCGCGCCACCCTCGCGCAACGCGAGGTCCAGCGCGTGCTCGAAGGGCTCGTAGGTGGTGTGGACGCGCATCTTCTCGCCCACCGCGGCGAAACGCTTGACGAAGTTGCCGCTGATCTGGATCACCCGGGACTCGCTGAGCATGTGCACCGACAGGAGGCGGTCCCGACGCTCCGCCAACCAGCGCGCCCACGCGCTCGACACGTCGACCGAGGCCCCCTTGCTCTCGCGCCCGTCCACGAAGAGGTGAAGCTCGCCGTCGCCGAGCTGCCGATCCATCTCGACGAAGGGGGCGTCGTCGAACTCGCCGACGTCGTGCCCCGCGTACGTCACGAGGAGGACGCGCGACGAGGGTCGACTGACCTCGATCGAGCCGTGCTTGCCGACGATCTTCATCCGCGCGGCCTCCGCCGGGACTCTCCCGCGGATCATCGCACGCGAAGGTGCCCCGAGCGCGGCCCGGCAGGAGCAGCCGGGTAGCATGCCTCCATGCCGGTCCCGCCATGGACGCCGCCCGTGCCCATCGCGAGCTCGTCCACGGGCTCGGCCTCGCGGCGTCGGGGGAGTGGGGAGCGATCCGCGCCTACCTCGGCCACCGGGCGTCCCTTCCCGCCGGGCCGGACCGGCAGATGCTCCGGGAGATCCTCGTCGACGAGATCCGCCACCGGCGCATCGTCATCGCGATGCTCCACCAGCTCGGAGGCCGCCTCTCGCCGGCGAACGAGCGCAAGCTCACGATCGTGGGAGGCTCCATCTCCGCGTTCTGCGCCGTGGGCGGATGGTTCCTCCCGATGGCCGGCGCCGCCCGGCTCGAGTGCGGCAACATCGTCGAGTACGAGCACCTCGCACGCTACGCCCACCTCGCAGGACAGCGCACCCAAATCGAGCCGCTGCTCCACCTCGCCGAGATCGAGTGGGACCACGAGCTGCGCCTGCGCACCGCCGCGATGACCCATCGCCTCTGGCGCCTCGTCCCCGCGTGGCCCGTCCCTCCCCCGCGCGCCTCGATCCGTGGGCGTTTCGCCGCGTTCCTCGCGCATCCTCGCGCCCCGCGGCGCCGTCGCAGCCTGCTCGTCCGGTAGCGGCGATCCGGGGTGGGGCGTCAGGAGAGTCCTTCCGGTTCGGGCGGCGCAGCAGCGGGTGAGCCCGTGGCGTCGCGGAGCAGGCCGGAGGCCGAGCGATGGGAGCCCGGGAGCCGCGGCCTCGGCCGCGCGTCCGGCCCCCGCCGCCCCAAGAACTAGCGCTCGTTGCCGCCCCCGTTGCCTTCGGGCGGAAGGCAGCCCTCGAGCGCGGAGAGCTCCTGAACGTTCTCCGGCCAGCGCAGGCGCGCGCGGGCCTCCTCGAACATGCGCAAGTGTGTCAGACGCACTTGCGCATGTCGCGTCCTCCTCGGTGGGTTCAGCGGCTCCGGCGCACGCGCTAGTGGGCATCGGCGATCGCCGGAGGCAGGACCAGCCGGCCGTCCGGAACGAAGGCGCCGCGCGCCATGAAGGCCGGGTTGCCCGACCACGGGCTGGCGACCCCGCGGGCGGGCTCCGCGCGGAACCCGGCGCGCGGGTAGTAGTCCGGATGGCCCAGCACGAAGAACAGCCGTTCGCCGGCGGCCTCCAGGGCGGTCAGGGCGTGGTGCATCAGGAGCGTGCCGATGCCGTGGCGCTGGCGGTCGGGGCGGACCGCTAGCGGGGTGAGCATGACTGCGTCCACCCGAGCCCCGTCGGGACGCTCGACGAAGACCCGGGAGAACACGACGTGCCCCACCGGCCCGGTCCGGTCCTCGGCGAGCCACTCGCCCAGGATGCAGCCCTGTGCCCGGAGTGCATCGAGGAACGTCACCACGTCCTCGGGCCGGAACGCGTCGTCGACGAGCTGCCGCGTGGCTGCGTGATCGGCCGGCCCGGCGCGACGGAGCTCGAGTTGCATTGCGGCCGTCGGGTCGATGTCCGGCATGCCGCCACGGTATCGCCCGGCCCCTCGACCCGCCACGGGGTGCGGGCGACGGGGTGCGTCTCGCGAGGAAGGGCGCACGGATCCTGGGGGCGGCGGGCGCCAGGGAGTGGGGGAGAGGCCCGCTCCGATCCCCGCACGAGCGCACACGCGTGGCTACGGCGAAGGGAGCGTGACGAGGCCCTCGGCCCGCGCCGCCGCGAGGAGACGTGCGTTGGCTGCGCCGAAACGGAGGGGCTCCGGCGCCCCCTTGGCGACGAGGAGCGCCGAGGCCAGGTGGAGTGCGTCGAGCGATCGCAAGGGGTGCGTCGCCACGAGATCGGCCGCCCTCACCACGACGTCGTGCGAGACCGCGATGCGACCACGGTCGGTCCACTCCCGCCGGAATCGGGACACGAGGCCGGTCGCCGCCCGCGGGGAGATGGAACCGTCGCGTCGGCGCCGTGCGACCGCGGCATGGAACTCCACGAAGGCGAGGTCGCTCACCAGGACCATCGGGTCGGGGTCTACGACCCGTCGCACGGCGTCTGAATCGCCTTCGTCGACGTAGAGTTTCACCAACCAGGAGGTGTCGAGGTAGATCACGCAGGCTCGCCCCGGTCCTCGCTCACCACTCCGGACAGGTTCACCCGCGGGAGGTGCTTGGGACGAGCCCGACGCCGGGCCCTCCCGAGGTGGACGAGCCCTCGGGCCGCCAGGCTCGCCAAGTGGTCGGCGGGTGTCCGCGGACTGCCGTGGTCGGTCAGCGCGGAGAGCACGGCCACCGGCTCCCCACGGTCGAGGACGATCACGACCTCGCCGCCCCGAACGAGGCGGAGCCAGCGCGAGAGCGAATTCTTCAGGTCACGGACACCTACGGTCGTAGCCATGTGGCTATTGTAGCTACTCTTAGAACCGGCGTCGACGGGACGGCGAGCCGGCATCCGCCGGGACCCCGGGTCGGCGCGGGGCGCCCGAGCCTGCCGTTTCCACGACGCGACGAGGGCGGGCCCGCGGCTGGCCTCTCCCCCCCGGCCCCCG
>JAYTCP010000644.1:0-7636 GCA_043736435.1 Planctomycetia bacterium
GGCGGAGTAGGGGGGCGCCGGGGGCTGCCCCCCGGTTGACGGGGCGCCCCTTGCCGAGCCCTCCTCGTCTGGTACAAGACTCTGGTGGGCAGGTCCATCCTTTCGTTTGCACTCGTCGCCGCGATCCTCCTAGGGCTCTCGGGCCGGGTCGGCGCCGTCATCGTGCATGCGCACGAGGGCGGGTGCTCCGAACACCAGCATGCGGACCTGGGCTATGTAGGCCACCTCGCCGAGCCGCATGGCCACGAACACGACGCTCCGCCGGCTCCGCCCCCGAACGACGACTCGGACGACTCGGATCCGCAGCACGCGCATTACGCGGTCGGAGACGGTCCGATCGTGCGCAGGGGCAGCCTGACTTCGCTTCCGGGTCTCCTCGTGAGCGATGTCGTAGCCCTAGGCGTCGTGGGCTCCGTCGAGCACCTGTCCGCGTCGCCCGCGACCGCGGTTGTGGAAGCGGCTGCAGAGCCCGACGGACTGCGGACGCGGTGGCCGTCCACCACGACCGTCGAGCGCTTGATCCAGGGGCTCGGGCTCCTGCTCTAGTCGGGAGCACCCCCACGATCCGGTGCGGATCGTGGTGAGCGTGCCGGCTCGCCGTTTCAAGCCGCCCTCACACGTTCGATGGCCCACCGGCACCCGGCGCGCCCAAAGCGTGTGGCTCCCCTCTCGGAGCGGACCCTGAGTTCGCCCCGTTCGGTCACCGAGACTGCTCCTCTGCCCTCGTGAGGCTCCCGTGATGCGCAGCGCTCCCTCGATCCGGCTCCTGCTCCTCCTTGCACTGCCCCTCGCCGCATGCGGCCGGGAGCCCCCCGCGCCCCCCTCCTCCGCAAGCACGGCCGCCCCGATCACGAACCGGATCCCCCTCCCGCCCGAGGTCGTGGCGAACCTCGGCATCACGTTCGAGAAGGCGCGCACGGGCCGTCTCGAGACGCGCCTCCGCGTCCCGGGCCGCGTCGAGATCGCCCCGGAGGCCCGCTACACCGTGCGCACCCCGGCCGCGGGACGGGTCGTGCTGAAGGCCGTCCGGTGGCAACGCGTCGAGGCGGGAGAGGTCCTCGGCGAGCTGCTCTCGCCGGAGCTCCGAGCCTCCCAGGAGTCGCTCGTCGAGGCGAACGCCGCGATCGATCGCGCCGACGTCGACATCCTCCGCGCCCGCGCCGAGTCGGGCCCCCTGCGGGAGATCGCCGATGCCACGGAGGCCGCCCTCGCGGCGGCCCGGGAGCGGGCGGTCGCCGCGGAAGGCGCGCTCGCGTCGGCACGGGAGCTCGAGAAGAACGCGCGGATCCGGGTGGAGGCGACGGCCAAGCTGTCCGCGGAGAGCTCCCTGCCCACGAGCACGCTCTTCGCGGTGCAAAAGGACCACGTCGAGGCCCAGGCCGCCGCCCTCCAGGCCGCGAGCCGGAGGGACGACGCGAGGGCGTTGGTGCCCGACCTCGTCATGAAGCTCAGCATCGCGCGCTCCCGGACCGCGACCACCGAACGGGAGATCTCCATCCTCGAGCGCAAGAAGGCCACGTCGGAGGTGGGCTACCGCCAGCAGCTGCGCGCGCTCGCCGTGCTGACCGGCCTCTCCCTCGAGGAGCTCGAGGCCGAGGGCCCGCGGGGCCACGCATGGCTCCGTCTCGAGTCCATCCCGCTGCGCGCGCCGGCAGCGGGCGTCGTCACCGAGGTCACGGCGACGGCGAGCGAGTGGCTCCAGGGCGCATCCACGGTGCTGCGGATCGCCGATCCCCGGAAGGTCGTCTTCCGGGGCGAGGTCCCCGAGGCGGACGCGCTCCAGATCCCCGTCGGCGCCGACGTCCGCGTCGAGGTGGGCTGCGCGGACTGCAGTCTCGTCGAGGCGAAGATCACGACCCCCCTCACCATCGCCGACCCGCGCACGCGCACCCTGGGCCTCGAGATCCCGCTTCCCGGAGACGGATCCGGGTTCCCCGACGGGGTGTCGGCGACGGCCGCGGTGCTCGTGGCGCGGAGCAAGAACGAGGAGGTGCTCCTCCCGACGGCCTGCGTCGTGCAGGACGAGCTCGAGACCATCGTGTTCCGCCGCGATCCGGCCAAGCCGGACCAGGTGATCCGGCAGCCTGTCTCGGTCGGGCGTCGGTCGGAGGGCCTCGTCGAGATCCTCTCCGAGGTCGCGGCCGGGGACGAGGTCGTCCGCGCCGGCATCCACCAGCTCCGGCTCACGGGAACGGGCAAGGCCCCGGCGAACGGGCACTTCCACTCCGACGGCACGTTCCACGAGGGGAAGGACTGACCATGCTCAATCGCGTCATCCAGTGGTCGCTCCGGAACCGATGGTTCGTGCTGCTGCTCGGCATCGGCATCGTCGTGGGCGCCGCGATCGACATCCGCAGCATGCCGCTCGACGTGTTCCCCGAGCTCAACGCCCCGACGGTCACGATCATGACCGAGGCTCCCGGCTACGCCGCGGAGGAGGTCGAGCGGGCCGTCACGTTCCCCATCGAGACCGCGATCAACGGCCTCCCCGGCGTGCGCCGCGTGCGGTCCAGCTCGGCCATCAGCCTGTCCATCGTGTGGGCCGAGTTCGACTTCGGTGAGGACATCTACCGGGCCCGCCAGCTCATCGCGGAGCGTCTCGCGCAGGCGCGCGAGTCCCTGCCCGAGAACATCCACCCGCCCGAGATGACTCCGGTGTCGAGCATCACCGGCGAGGTGATGCTCCTCGCGCTCACGAGCCGCGGAGACGGCGAGGTCGCCGCGAGCCCCCTCGAGCTGCGACGCATCGCGGAGTTCGACCTGCGCACGAGGATCCTGGGCATCGGGGGCGTCGCGCAGGTGACGGCGCTCGGCGGCGCGCTGCCCGAGTTCCAGGTCAACGTACGCCCCGACGACCTCCTGCGATACGGGCTGACGCTCGACCAGGTCGCGGACGCGGCGGAGGCCGCCAACGCGCCCGTGGGCGGCGGCTACCTCGCCGACGTCGACGGCCGCGAGCTGCCGCTCAGCCCCCTCACCCGCGCCGAGACCGTGAACGACATCGCCACGACGGTCGTGGGTGACTGGAAGGGCACCCCGGTGACCCTCGAACGCGTCGCCGACGTGCGGGAGGGTGGCGCTCCGAGCCGCGGATCGGGCTCGGCCGACGGCCGCGACGCGGTGATCCTGACGATCCAGAAGAACCCGGGCGTCAACACCCTCGAGCTGACCGAGGCCATCGACCGGGCGCTCGACGACTTCGAGAAGACCCTCGTCCCGGGCGCGAAGCTCGAGCGGCACGTGTTCCGCCAGGCCGACTTCGTGCAGGTCGCGATCCGCAACGTCCTCCATGCCCTGCGCGACGGGGTGATCTTCGTCGTGCTCATCCTCGTCATGTTCCTGCTCAACTTCCGCACGACGTTCATCACCCTGACGGCGCTGCCGTTGTCCCTCGGCGCGGCGCTGCTGATCCTCCACGCGTGGGGCGCGACCATCAACGTGATGACCCTGGGGGGGCTCGGCGTCGCCATCGGCTCCCTCGTCGACGACGCCATCGTCGACGTCGAGAACGTGTTCCGGCGCCTGCGCCAGAACGCGGCGCTCCCGGAGGCGTCCCGCAAGCAGGCGCTGCAGGTGGTCTACGAGGCCAGCGTCGAGGTACGGTCCGCGATCCTCGTCGCCACGGTGATCATCGTCCTCGTGTTCGCGCCGCTCTTCCTCCTCTCCGGCGTCGAGGGGCGCTTCTTCCGCCCCCTGGGCGCGGCGTACGTCATCAGCTTGAGCGCCTCGCTGATCGTGGCCGTCACCGTGACGCCGGTCCTGTGCTATTGGCTGCTCGGAAAGTCGAAGGCGATCCGTCACGGTCGCGAGGGCTGGCTCGTCCGGGTGCTCAAGGCCGGGTACACGAGGACCCTCACCTTCGCCCTGCGGTGGAAGGCCGCCGTGGTCGCGGGCGCCGCTGGGCTCGTCGCCGCGGCCGTCCTGCTCGCCTCCACGTTCGGGTCCTCGTTCCTGCCCGACTTCAACGAGGGGAGCATCACGTTGTTCCTCAACACGCCCCCGGGCACGTCCCTCGTCGAGTCGTCGCGCATCACCCGGCAGGTCGAGCTCTCCGTCGGCCGGCTCGAGGGCGTGGCCTCGGTCACGCGGCGCACCGGCCGCGCCGAGAACGACGAGCACGCCGAGCCCGTGAGCGCGAGCGAGATGGACGTGCGCCTGAAGCCCGGCGTGAAGGTCCAAGGCGTCCACCGCGAGCTCGTGAAGCTGTTCGCGGCGACTCCGGGCCTCACCTACCAGATCGGAGGACCGATCGCGCACCGGCTCTCCCACATCCTCTCCGGCACCCCGGCGGCCGTCGCGATCAAGGTGTTCGGCGACGACCTCGCGGTGCTCCGCACGATCGCCAAGGAGATCGAGCGCGACCTGAAGGGCGTGCCCGGGGTGCAGGACCTCGTGGCGAACCGCGAGATCCGGGCCGAGCACCTGCCCATCGCCTTCGACCGGGACGCGCTCGCGCGTCACGGGCTCACGGCGGCCGACGCTGCCCGCCAGATCGAGACGGCCTTCCTGGGCCGCCACGTGGGGATGATCCACCGTGGCAGCTCGCGCACGGACATCGTGCTCCGTCTCGCCGAGAGCTCCCGCGACGATCCGACCGACGTCGCGGAGTTCCTGCTCCACTCGCCCTCGGGCGCGATGGTCCGCCTGCGCAACGTCGCCACCGTGGAGGTGGACCAGGCGTCGAACCTGATCGCCCGGGAGAACGTGAAACGCAAGGCCGTCGTCTCGTGCAACGTGGCGGAGGGCTACAACCTGGGCGACCTCGTCAAGGAGATCCGCCGTCGGGTGAACCCGATCCTCGCCCGGCACCCGGGGACCTTCGTGGAGTACGGGGGCCAGTTCGAGGCGCAGGAGCACGCGTCGTCGCGCATCCTCTGGTCGTCGCTCGGCGTGCTGGTGCTGATCGTGGGCGTGCTCTACATGTCCCTGCGCTCGTTCCGCCCCGTGCTGCTCTGCCTCCTCAACCTCCCGCTCGCGCTGGTGGGCGGGGTGGCGGCGGTGTTCATCTCCGACTCGTCGTCGGTCTTCGGCAACCTGGCGGCCCTCGTGCGCGGCGGCTACGTCCCCCCCGTGCTCTCCATCGCGTCGCTCGTCGGCTTCGTCGGCCTGGCGGGGATCGCGATCCGCAACGGCCTGCTCCTGATCGACCACTACTACCACCTGATGGAGAAGGAGGACGTGCCGAAGGATCGGGCCATGGTCCAGGGCGCGCAGGAGCGGCTCGTCCCGATCCTCATGACCGCGCTCTCGAGCGCGCTCGCGCTCATCCCGCTCGTCCTCGCCAAGGGCGAGATCGGCAGCGAGCTCCAGTACCCGCTCGCCGTCGTGATGCTCGGCGGCCTCGTCAGCAGCACGATCCTCAACCTCTACGTCGTCCCCGTCGGCTTCGCGCTGTTCGGTGGCGGCCCCCGCGGCGCCGCGAAGCAGGCGCTGCTCGCGCCCGTTGCCCCCTGAGTCCCGTCACCCCCTTTCTGGAGTCGTCCATGCGCAGGTTGTCGCTCCTCTCGATCTCCCTCCTCCTCCTTGCCGGCTGCGGAGACAAGGGCGCGTCCGAGGCGCCCAAGTCGCCCCCGCCCGGCCCCTCCTCCCCGCCGTCCGGCGCGCCGGGCGCACCCGACCACGCCGGCGAGAACAAGGACCTCGGGCACCTGACGATCGCAGGCCACGAGCTCTCGGTCCTGCGCCTGGGGGACGTCGTCCCGGGCAAGGAGAGCGCGTTCGAGATCGGCCTCGTGAAAGGCCCTCCGGGCGCCGCGATCGGGAAGTTGAATCTGTTCGTGTGGCTCGAGGACCAGGCCGCGGCCCAGGTCAGCGCGCCGGCCAAGGGGTCGATCGAGAAGGATCGACTCCACTTCCACATGACGCCCCGAGCGGGCACGACGCCCGTCCGCGTCGTGCTCAGGCTCCGAACCGACGGCGGGATCGACGAGCGCGCCGGCCTGCCCCTCGACGGCCACGGCCACGAGCACGGCGCCACGCCCCACCACGGCATCGTCGCGGCCTTCAAGGGCCCCGATGGCGCCGTGGCCGGTCACCTCGAGCTCAAGCTCCACGACGACAAGGGCGACCTCGAGCTCTGGATCGCGAAGGACGCGAAGATCTCCCAACCGTTCGACCTCCCCCTCGACGCCGTCGTCCGGGTGAAGTTCATCGACGTGAAGGGCAAGGTCGTCGAGCTCCGCGTCCGCAACGCGGAGAAGAACGAGGACGAGGACGGCACGGCGAACGTGCGCGCGGGGGCGACGAACTACTTCATCTTCCCGGGCGAGACCGGCCAGGACGCCGCCTGGCTCAAGGGGGCCACCTTCCAGTCGCTCGTGACGGTGGCGTTCACGGCCGGCGGCAAGGCGTACGTCTCCGAGGAGCTCCCCCTCGTCCCGCACACGCACGCGGATGGCTCGACGCACAAGTAGCGCCGAACCCGTTCCACGCGATGGCGGCCGCCCGCCCGGGCCGCCATCCCATCCACACCTCGAAGAGGAGACCCCATGGCACGCACGCCCGCTCCCCGCCCCTCCCGTCGAGGCCTCTCCCTCGCGTCGGCCCTCATGGCGTCGCTCCTCGCCGCCCCTGCGTGCACGCCCTATCGCCCGGCGCCGCTCGACCCGTCCGCGCCGCTCCGCGCCCCGTCCCCAGCGGCGGGTCCCCTCGGCTTCGAGGACGCCGTGCGGTGGAGCCTCACCCACAACCCGGAGCTCCTCGCCCTCGCCCACCGCGCGGCCGCGGTGAACCTGCGCCCCGGGGCGGAACCCGTCGAGATCGGGGCTGGAGTCGACGAGGACGGGCGCCACGCCGCGGGGATCTCGGTGGAGGCCCTGTCGCTCCTCGGCCTCGGGCCCCGGGGCGCCGAGCGCGCCCTCGCCCACGCCCGGCGCTGCGAGGCGGTCCTCCGGCACCACGAACGGGCGCGGTCCGTGGCGGCGGAGCTGGCCGAGGCGTATGCCGTCGAGGTCGCGGTCTCGACGCTCGTAGAGCCCGAGTACCGGGTCGATGCGTCCGCCTTCGTGCGCGCGGGCCTCGAGACCGGCGCCGCCGATACGGCGACGGCCGCCACGGCCGCGGAGTGGGCGGCCGAGGCCGGGGCGCGCGAGGCCGTGCGCACCGCGAATCGGTCCGCCCTGGCCCGCCTCCTCGG
The DNA here is from genome assembly GCA_043736435.1 of Planctomycetia bacterium. Classification (GTDB taxonomy): domain Bacteria; phylum Planctomycetota; class PLA2; order PLA2; family JAEUHO01; genus JAYTCP01. The sequence continues at coordinate 7,136 of JAYTCP010000644.1, forward strand.
CCTGGCCCACGGGACCCCGCCCTCGCTTCGTCTCCCCGACGCCTCCTGGCCCACGGTGCCGAAGGCGACGCCCGAGAGCGTCATCGCGACCCGCGGCGACGTCCAACGCCTGGTGGCAGCCTTCGAGACGGCGGACGCCGAGCTCCGGCGCGCCGTGGCGGGTCAGTACCCTGGCCTCTTCCTGGAGCCCTCGATCGCGCTCGACCCGACTTCGCTCTTCGGCGCGGTGCGCATGCGGATCCCCGTCGGTGCCGCCGCCGAGGTCCGTGCGGCGGAGAGCTCACGCGAGGCGGCCCGGCGCGACGTGGAGGCTGGCGTCCTGCTCGCGCTCGACGAGGCGCGCCAGGCCGACGCCCGCCATCGCCAGGCGGTCACGGCGCTGGCCGCGGCCCGCGTGCGCCTCGAGGCCAGCCGCCAGCTCCTGTCGGCCACCCGAACGAGGCTCGAGACGTCGACCAGATCCGTGATCGAGCTCGTGCTCATCGCCGATGCGGTCGTCGC
>JAYTCP010000645.1:0-5230 GCA_043736435.1 Planctomycetia bacterium
CTCGTCCCGGGCGAGTCGGTGTTCCTTCCGCTGTACGCGCCCCATCGCGTGACGAACGACGACGGCGCGTGCATCTCCTGGAACGTCGGCTTCCACACGAAGGTCAGTCGCACCCGGCGCACGGTGCACCGGGTGAACCACGAGCTGCGTCACCTCGGGCGGACGCCGCTCCCCTACGGCGCCCGGCCCCTTCGCGACGCCGTCAAGCGCCGCACGCGCTACGTCTTCAGCGTGAAGAACCGCCTCTTCCCGGCGGGCAAGCCCAGGCTCCCCGCCGACCCCTCCCCCGCGCGCACGACGCACGCCTGACACCCCCGGTGACGCCTCCGCGGCATCCTAGGTGACGTGGGCGTCCCGATCTCAGACGATGCTCGCGGAGGTGGCGCATGCGGTGGGGCGGCCGGATCCTGCGTGTCGTAGGTGCGATCCTGCTGGCGATCTTCGGGGGGCGGCGGGGGCCGGAGCCCGCGCGGGCGGACGAACCGGCGCCCGCGAAGGTCGTTCCCGGCACGGGGACGCTGTCCGGCGTCGTGCGGACCGCGAGGGGCCCCGCGGCCGGAGCGAGGGTCGTCGTCTACCGACACGAGATCCCGGTCGCCGACCGGATGGGCCGATCCGACGAGGACGCGTTCGCAGCCCGGTACCTCCGTCCGACGTCCGTGGAGCCGACCGTGCCCGAGGTCGTGGCGGATAAGGAGGGGCGCTTCCGGATGGAGGCGCTGCCCGCGGGCACGTACGAGGTGCTCGCGCGGGCCGCGGACGGGACCGGAGTGGGACGGCACTGGCCGGCCGCGGTGGCGAGCGGGAGGGAAGAGCGTGCCGTGGTCGCCCTCGGTCCGCCCGCGACGCTCTCGGGCAAGGTGACCCACGCGGACGGGCGTCCGTTCCAGGGGTACGTGTTCGCGACCTTCGAGGCCGACGGGAGCATGGTCCCCCTGCCGCACGGCGGCATCCCGACGCGCATCGCCGCGGACGGGACCTACCGCTTCGACGCCCTGCCGTCGTCGCCCTGTTGGGTGTACGCCGTGTCGCCCGGGCGCGCAGCGGTGGTCGCATTCGGAGGGCGGTTCCACGGCGCGTGGAAGCCGGGCTCCCGCGTCGACGTGGTCGTCGACGCGGCGGCGAAGCCCCTGGAGGTCGTCGTCGCCGACGCCGGGACGCGCGTCGCCATCCCAGGCGCGACGGTGCGTTCCTTCTCCCGCGAGGAGTTGACGTATCGATGGAGCGAGGCGACGACGGGCGCCGACGGGAAGGTGGCCCTATCCGGGTGGGGCAACGCGCGCGCCACGGCGACCGGATACGTGCCCGAGGAGAAGGAGCGCATCGAGACGGCCTCCGTCATCCTCGCCATGAGCCGAGGTAGGACCGTCCGCGGCGTCGTGCGCGGCCCGGATCTCGCGCCCGTGGCGGGCGTGCCGGTGCATGTCGTCGGCGCCATCGACTACCGGGTCCGCTCGACGCGATCCGGGCCCACGGGTGCGTATGAGGTGACCGCGCTTCCTGCCGAGACGCTCGGCATCGTCGCCTTCGGGGCAGGGTGGGTTCCCGCCGATGCTCTCGCCCTGGCGAAGGAGCCGAGCGGCGCGGTCCCCTTGGACCTGACCACGAAGGACGCGGCCTCGGTGGATCTCACCGTCGTCCGGGGTGGGAGCGCGCGCATCCTCGTCCAGTCGATCGATCGGAAGCCCATCGGGGGCGCGACCGTGAGCGTGGGGACGCCCAGCAGCGGGCAGATGGGGACGCCGATCTGGATGAGCGACGTCCTGGTCGGCGATCCCGTCGTGACCGTCGCGGATGGAAGCGTCCTCCTCGCCGGTCTGATCCCAGGGTTCTCGTACCCCGTGGCCGCCGAGGCCACGGGATTCGTCTCGGCCGGCGCAGAGGTCGTGCCGGCGGCCGACGTCGTGGCATCCGCGACGCTCACGCTCGAGCCGGGTCGGACGATCACCGTGCGCGTGAGGGAGCGCGGGACCGGGAACCCGATTCCGGATGCGGAGGTCGTCGTCTACTTCGCGCGGGAGCCTGGGGCGCAGATGCGCCAGGGAGGCCAGGAGCGGACCGGGGTGGACGGGCGCGTCGTCTTCGAGGGCCTTCCCCGCTCCGCGGCCGCGTGCGCGGTCGACGCTCCCAGACACCTGACGACTCGGGCCGTCTCCCGGGACATCCCGGACTCCGCGTCGGACGCCCGCGACCTCGTATATGACGTGGAGCTCGAGCGCGGGGTGAGCGTTCGCGGTCGGATCCGGCGTGCCGATGGCAAGCCGCTCTACATCCCCTCCGTCAAGGCCGACCCCGTCGAGGCCGCGGGTGTGCCCTCCGATCGCCCGTGGCGGACCGGCGACGTCGAGGCGGATGGGACCTTCCTCCTGGAGGGGCTGGCCCCGGGGCGCTACCGCCTGGAAGCGCAGGATCTGCTCGAGGAGGGGGACGGCGACTCCATCCACGCGGCCCTCGAGGTGGCGGCCGGTGCGGCGGACGTCGAGATCACGCTGCCCCGTCCTCCCGTACCGGAGACACTGCGACGCCCGCGGCTCCTAGTCCTGACGCCGGACGGCAAGTCCGTGCCACGGGCCGCCACCGAGATCTGGAGCGGCGGAAGCTCCGTCTCGGGCTCCCGCGTACGGGACGGGGTCCTCGAGCTCGACCCGGTGGGAGGCTCCACTCTCGAAGGCCTCCGCGTGGACATCGCGTTCGCCGAGGATGCCGAGGGCCATGCGCTCCCGTTCGGGCCCGTGCACTTCGGCCCGGGAGCCGCGGACGCGCGCGAGGCCGAGGTGCGTCTGCCCCCGGGCGTCGTCGCCGAAGGGCGCGTCGTCGATGCGGACGGGCGCCCGGTGGCCGGCGTCGAGATCACCGCGCGTCCCGAGGCGCTCGATGCGGACGGGAAACCCGTCTGGAAGCTGCACTGGCACGGAACGGCGAAGAGCGACTCGGATGGCCGGTTCGTGTTCGTCGGACTCGCCGCCGAGCCGTACTCGTTCGAGCTCGCGGTACCGCGCGGGTTTGCCGCCGGTCCGCGGGTCCGGACGACCGCGCCCGCCTCGGACGTCCTCATCCGGATCGACCGATCCGTGGACGTGATCCTCACCGTGCTCGGCGCATCGGGGGCTCCCGCCGTGGGAGCCACGGTGACCGCCCAAGCCGAGGGGGAGGCTTTCCACTCGAGCGTGAAGGCCATCGTGGATGCGGCGGGCCATGCGCGTCTCGTGGGCCTGCACACGACGCGGCCCTACGTCCTCGAGATCGAGCCCGCGGGCTCGTCCAAGGGCGCCTTGACGTTCCGGCGCGAGGGATGGGTCGCCCGCGAGGAGACCTTGACGCTCGCGGGGGCGGCCGCGGTGAGCGGCACCATCGTCGACGAGGACGGACGTCCGTGGCCCGGCGCCTCCGTGCGCTGGTGGATGGACGGGAAGGAGCAACGGGACGTGTTCGCCGACGCGGCGGGGCGATTCGTGCTGGGCGGTCTGCGCCCCGGCGAGATCGTCCTCTCCGCGTTCGGGGGGGAGGGCCGCGGCGACCCCGAGCCCGAGCTCGAGGGCCCGAAGAAGACGGTCACCGCCGGCGCCACCGACGTGACGCTCACCGCGAAGCGAGGCGTCGAGCTCGTCGTGCGACTCGTGACGCCCGATCCGGGCGCGTGGAAAGAGCTCAAGGCCTGGGTGTCGCGCCTCGACCCCAAGGACCCGCTCGGTCGCAAGACCTTCGTCGTGGCGATCGGCCCCGACGGCACGTTCCGCAGCGGCCCCCTCTCCTCGGGGCAGCCGTACGCGATCTGGATCCCGATGGGTCGCACGGGACTCGTGGCGCTTAAGACCGACGTCCGCGGCACCGACGGGGAGCTGGTCCTGACGCCCGTGCCGGGCAAGACGATCCGCGGCCGCGTCGTCGCCGACAAGGCGCTGAGCCACCCCTTCCGCTGGATCGATGCCTACGGCACCGGCTGGAACCTGCGCGTGCACCTCGACGCGGAGGGCCGGTTCGAGCTCGGGGGCGTCCCCGACGGCCCCTGCGTGCTGCGCGGGGAGGCGACGATCGGCGACACGTACTACACGGGCATGGTGCGCGACGTCCGCCCGGGCGGCTCCGACGTCGAGGTCCGGATCGCACCCGAGAAGTAGCCCTGCCCCAGGGTCGCCCGGGCTCAGCCCCCGGCGCCCCCAGCATTCCCAGGAGGGGTCTCAGTCCACCGGCAGCAGGACAGGGGCCAGCGACGCGTAGTCGGCGGCGAAGCACGGGTAGACGCCCGGCTCGGCGTAGCGGAGATTCGGCGCGTTGCGCTTCGCGACGATGTCGCGGGTCCAGGGACGGCCCGTGCGGTGCGCGAGGTCCTGCAGAGCATGCGAGATGCCGCGGGCTGCGTTCCGGTAGCCGAGCGTCTCGAGCGCGAAGCCGCGCGGGTCGAAGCGGTCGGGGTGGTCGATCACGTCGAGGAGCGCGTCGGCGAGGCGGTCGTCCTCAGCGAGGACGCCCGTGCGCGCGTTCACGTGCTCGAGGTTGATGCCCTTGTGCTGCGCGTAGACGATGACGGGCGTGCCCGTGAAGAGGCTCTCGTAGACGGCGCGGTTGCTGCCCTCCTGGCGGGAGAGGAGCACGGAGACCCGCGAGCGCGCGACGAGGCGGGCGACCTCGGCGTGGGGGATGCGCTCGTGGAACGTGACCTGGTCGCGGAGGCCGTGGCGGTCGACCAGCGCCTGCACGTCGGCGAGCTTCCAGCGGGAGGGAACGCCGACGAGGCCGACCTTCAGCGTGCGGCCGCGGTCGCGGAGGTCGGCGACGGCCCGGAGCAGCGTCTCGTGGCGCTTGAGCGGGTCCCAGGAGGCGACCATGAGGACGTCGTATTCGTAGGGATCAGGGGGGCGCGGGGGGACCACCCCCGAAGTGGACTGGGCGCGGGGGGTGAAGGTGGTGGGGTCGACCCACTCGCCGGAGCCGACGCGGACGGGGACGAGGTTGCTGCGGAGGCGCTCGAACCAGAGGGCGTCGGGGGCGCGCGGGGCCATCACGACGGCGTCGAGGTCGCTGCCGAGGTAGGGGAGGAAGCGGCCGTCCTGGGCGCCCCAGTTGCTCGTCTCGAGGACGAGCATGAAGCGTTTGGCAAGCGCCGGGAGGTCGTAGACGGCGGCCAGGGCCTCGATGCCCTCGTGGTACATGACGAGGAGCACGCCCTTCTCGCCCGTCGCGTCGTCGGGCGACTTCAGCACGATGAGGTCGCCTTGGCGCTCGGGGTCCG
>JAYTCP010000646.1:0-2827 GCA_043736435.1 Planctomycetia bacterium
GGGCCGGCCGGCAGCGACCTAAGTCGTTGTCGGCACCGGCTCCGGCGCCCGACTGGGACGGTGAAGAGCAAAGGCCGGGCCGAACCGTGTCCGTGGCACGGGGCCACCGGATATTGGAGGTGTCGGGAAGGGGAGTCCCGTATCCTTCCCGCCTCCCGGAGGGATCCCTGGACATGTCCTTTCTCTTCACGTCCGAGTCGGTGACCGGCGGTCACCCGGACAAGCTCGCCGACCAAATCTCGGACGCGGTCCTCGACGCGTACCTCGCCCTCGACCGCAAGGCGCGCGTCGCCGTCGAGACCTACGTGACGAACGGCCTGTGTCTCGTGGGCGGCGAGGTGCGCGCCCGCGAGGGCGTGAGCGTCGACGTGGCCGAGCTCGCCCGGCGCGTGATCCGCGAAGTCGGGTACGGCGACGCCAGCTGCGGGTACCCCGCGGCCGACATCGCGGTGCTCGTCGCGGTCGGGCGTCAGTCGCCCGAGATCGCCCAGGGCGTCGATCGCGGCGACGAAGAGGCGCAGGGCGCCGGCGACCAGGGCCTCATGTTCGGCTACGCGTGTCGCGACACGCCCCAGCTGATGCCGCTCCCGATCCAGCTCGCGCACGACCTCGCGCGCGGCCTGACCGCGCTGCGCACCTCGGGGACGCTGCCCTACCTCCGACCCGACGGGAAGACGCAGGTGACGGTCGAGTACGGCGACGACGCCCGCCCGCGCCGCCTCCAGTCCCTCGTCGTGTCGTGCCAGCACGCCGAGAGCGCCGGCGTCGACCGCATCCGCGCGGACCTCGAGCGGCACCTCCTGCCGGCATGCCTGCCGGCCGGGATGCGCGACGCGAAGACCGAGCTGCACGTGAACCCGACGGGCGCCTTCACGATCGGCGGCCCCAAGGGCGACACCGGCCTCACGGGGCGCAAGATCATCGTGGACACGTACGGAGGCTGGGCCCCGCACGGGGGCGGCGCCTTCAGCGGCAAGGACCCGAGCAAGGTGGACCGTTCCGCGGCGTACATGGCGCGCTACATCGCGAAGAACGTCGTCGCGGCCGGGCTCGCCGACGCCTGCGAGCTCCAGCTCGCCTACGTGATCGGCGTCGCCGAGCCGGCCTCCCTGCGGGTCCGAGCCGAGGGCTTCGGCCGTCCGGCGACCCCGAACGACGTCCTCGAGCGCGCGATCCGGAAGGTCTTCCGGCTCACGCCGGCGGCGATCATCCGCGACCTCGACCTCCTGCGGCCCATCTATCGCGCGACCGCCAGCGGCGGCCATTTCGGGCGCCCCGAGCCCGAGTTCACGTGGGAGCGCACCGACAAGGTGTCGGCCTTGAAGGCGGCGGTCGGCTCGAAGGCCTGACCGGGGGATCGCTCCGGGATCAGGGGCTTTCGGGTCCAAAGCGCCCGACGGGGGGCTTTCCGAAGCCCCGCCGTCCCCCCGAGCCCCCTTCTCCTCCCCCCGACGACCGCCCCCCCGCGGGTGGTCGCGCCGCCGCGCGCGGGCCGCTGCGGAGGCGCCGCCGGTGAGGGGGAAGTGGAAACCGGGGTTCCATCGGTCAACCGGACCGACGTTTCACGCCCGATCGCTGCCCGATGCAGGCCCGCTTTCCATCCGACGCAAGTTGCTGGGGCCGAAGGAGTTCCGTGCCAGAGTGCGGCCACGGGGTGGGGGGTACGGCCGCGGCACGCAAGTTGATATGATCGGCCGAGTCTTGATCTCGCCGGCCAGGCGCCGGCCTAGGAGAGTCGCATGAAGCGCCGTCAGGCCGGCTTCTCGTTCATCGAGATCCTCGTGGTCATGGGCATCATCTCCGTGCTGGTGAGCATGGTGGTGGTCCTCGTCCCGTTCATCCAGGAACGAGGGAAGCGGACCAAGTCCGCCGACAACGTCCGTACCCTGGGTCTCTACTTCGTGGGCGGCGGGGCGGGCCTCGAGAAGCCTTGGCCCAAGTACAACGGCAAGAACTTCGTGCTCTGGCTCGTGGCCAGCAACAAGATCGACCGTCGCGACGAGAAGCAGCTCCAGATCCTCTTCTCCCCCGGCGACGCCGAGCTCGTGTTCCCGGGCAAGAAGGAGTACGAGTCCCTCACCCTGGAGTCGCTCAAGAACAGCAACCCGGACTACCTGAAGCTGACGTCCTACGCGGGCCGCCGGAATGCGGAGCGCGAGCACGTGCTCGACGCGAGCGAGCAGAGCAAGGGCGCTCCGATCATGTGCGACGACGACACCGGGCCCCTCCATCACAAGGACGGCCTCGTGGTCGGGTATGTCAACGGGCAGGCGAAGTTCGTCGAATGGGCCGACCTGGGGATCCCCCCGCCCGACGCGAAGACCCCGGAGGGCATCCTAGGCGACAACTCACCGAACGAGGACATGAAGCACCTCTCGTCCGGGAACTGACGGGGGGATGACCTGGGCCCGGCATCGGCCAGGCCCGGTTCCCGTCTCCTTCCCGCGGCGGGCCCTCCCTGGAGCCTCTCCTGGGGGGCTCGGCCCCCGGCTCCCGGTGTTGGTCGCGACCCGAGGGGATGGTGTGGAGGGCTCTGCCGGAGCCCGGCCGCCGGGCGGAGGCCCTTGGCCCTCAGGCGACCGTAGCGGCGGGCCCGCGGACCCCGCTGGCCCCTCGCCCGCACCCGCCGGCGAGGGAACGCGGGCTGGCTGTTGGATTTCCGGTGGTGCACTTGCTATCTTCCCCCCGGTCCCAGGCCATCCGAGCGAGGGCTTCCCCGACATGATCCCGCAGGCCGTCCCCTTCCTGTTCCTGACGCGCATCCTCCTCCCCGCCGCCCTCGTGGGCGGACACGTGTGCTGCCCCGCCGGCACCGCCCGGGCCGAGG
>JAYTCP010000647.1:0-11750 GCA_043736435.1 Planctomycetia bacterium
CGGGGAGGCCCTCCGGGGCGGACGATCCGACGTTTCAGGGCTTTCGGGGTTTCAGGGCTTTCGGGCCGATGAGGCCCGACCGGGGGCCGAGCCGCCTCCCTTCTCCCACCCCTGCCCGGCCGAGGACGTCAACAGAACCGCCCCGGATGGGGTACCCTTCCCTCATGCAGCCGCTCGCTCCCCTCTCCATCGCGTCAGTCGTTCGGTGGGCGATCGCCGCGGTCCTCGTCGCATCCGGTTCTCTCCTGGCCCCGGGAGACCCCTCGAGCGGGGTGGCCTGGGCCGGCCCGGACACCCCGAGCCCCGTCCCGGTCGTCGCCCCCGCGGCGCAGCCGACCGTGGCAGGCCCGAAGGCGGGCAAGCCGGCGAAGGACCCGGACGAGCTCGCGCTCGCCTTCGCGGAGTCGGTGGACGCCTGCCTCGTGAAGGCCGTGGCCTCCGTGAAGGAGTCGTCGGTGACCGTGTGGAGCCTGCGCCAGCCGAAGGCGCCGCCGGGACAGCCCTTGCCCCCGCCCCGGCGGGAGGGCGGCGGGTCCGGCGTGTTCACGAGCTGGAAGGGCAAGGGCCCGTTCATCATCACGAACGAGCACGTGATCCGCGGCGCGGACAAGCTCGAGATCGTGATGCACGACGGCACGACCTGGGAGGTCAAGCTCAAGGACCACGTCGTGCAGTACGACATCGCGCTCCTCGAGTTCGCGAAGGAGAAGCCGAAGACCTGCAAGGCGGCGAAGTTCGGCAAGAGCCAGGCCCTCGTCGAGGGGCAGTGGGTCATCGCGACCGGCAACCCGTTCTTCCTCGGCGCCGACGGCTGCTGCGTCGCGACGCTCGGCGTGGTGAGCGGCACCGAGCGCAACCTCCAGGGCGACTTCAAGTACACGAACGCCATCCAGCACGACGCCGAGGTGAACCCGGGCAACTCGGGCGGGCCCCTGTGGAGCCTCCAGGGCGAGCTCGTGGGCATCAACGGGATGATCTCGACGCGGCCGGACGGCGGCTCCATCGGACCGTCCAACACGGGTGCGTCGTTCTCGATCCCGATCCACATGATCCTCGGCTACTACGACGCGCTCCTGTCCGACAAGGTGTCCGCGGTGGCGGGCGAGATCGGCCTCGACGTGGTCACGAAGACCGATCTGGTCGGCAAGCCCGTCGGGCTCCTCCTCCGCGACTTCCTGCCCGGCTCGCCGGTGAACAAGCGGACCGACCCGAAGGCGGGCGCCCCCGTGAAGGGCGACGTCCTCGTGCAGATCTCTCTGGGCGGGTCCGTGTCCGCGAAGTCGTACGACCTCTTCTCGCCGACGGATCTCCAGAACGCCGTCGCGCTCTACCCGCCCGGCACCAAGGTGAGGCTCGTCTTCCTGCGCGGCAAGGACAAGAAGTCGTGGTCCGGCGAGCTCGCCGGGGGCCCCGCGAAGTGAGGCGCGAGCCCGCGGTCCTCGCGCGCCGCTTCGCCGCGCTCGCCCTCGCCGCGCTCGCCCTGCCCCTGCGAGCGCACGCCGCCGACTCCGGCGCCGCGGCCCTCGTCGAGAAGGAGTTCTCCGCGGCCATCCGGGCCCTCTCCCCCGCGACGGTCTTCTGCCTGGCGCGCGAGGACCGCGGGCCCTCGCCCGGCTCCTCCGGCGTCCTCGTCACGAAGAGCGGCTACGTGCTCTCCGACGGCGACGCGGGTGCGTACTTCAAGCCGGTGAAGGGCCCCGGCGGGAAGCCGGTGCCCGAGAAGGTCTACGCCGACGAGGTCGAGATCCGCATCCCCGACCTGAAGAAGGGCACCTACGGGGTGTACCTGGCCAAGATCGTCCGCCGGGTCGCGGCCATCGACTCGACCCTCCTCAAGATCACGAGCCCGCCTCCCGGTGGCTTCCCGTTCGTGAGTCCCTCGACCGCCGACCGCCTCGACGTCGGGGCCTACACGTTCGCCATGGGCATGGCCTTCGGCCGCAACGACCAGGGCACCGGCACGCTCACCGCCGGGATCGTCTCGTCCCTGATCCCCGCCCCCGAGGCGGACGGCGTCGGCCGCTGGCTCGAGGTCTACACGAGCGCGGCGGTGAACCCCGGGGTCAACGGCGGCCCGCTCGTGGACGCCGACGGCGCGCTCGTCGGGATCATCTCGACGTGGGGATCGCCCGAGCCGGACAACCCGTTCCAGTTCCTCGGCAAGGCCTTCCCCATCGACCGGATCCGGAAGGCCTACCTCGACCTGCCCGAGGCCGCGGCGGTCTTCCCCGACCCGAAGACCCTGCCCGTGCGCAGCAAGCAGACGGAGCTCCTCGAGCGTGCGTTCGGCCTCGCGGCCCGGAAGGCGGGGGCGAGCGTGGTCAGCCTGGAGATCGCGCGCAGCGAGCCGTTCCTGATGCGCGTGCCGCAGGTCCAGGACCCGAAGCAGGGCCTCAAGCGCTATGCGGGGCCCGTCAGCGGGGTGCTGGTCTCGAAGGACGGATGGATCGTCTCGAGCCTCTACAGCTTCGCGAACACCGAGCCCCTGGTCTGGCCGCACTTCCCAAACGACATCGCCGACACGTTCGGCAAGATCACGGGCGTCACGGCGCACTTCCCGGACGGCACCTCGCTCCCCGCGAAGATCGTCGCGCACGACCAGCGGGTGGGCCTCGTGTGCCTGAAGGTCGAGCCTCCCGCGACCTCGGGCTGGATCCCGATCGAGGCGGCGCCTCCGGAGGGTGCGACCGTCGGGCGGCTCGTCCTGCTCGTGGGGAACCCGTTCGGCGCGAAGCGTAACCCCGCCCCGCTGCTGACCGTGGGCATGTACTCGCGGATCCACGCGGTGGACGACGAGAAGGCCTTCCGCGGCAACTTCCAGACGGACGCGGGGATGACCGACGGCAACGTCGGCGGCGCGCTGGTGGACGTCCGCGGCCGCGCCCTCGGCCTCGCCGCGCTCTGGGACCCCGCGGCCACGGGCCGGAACAGCGGGATCGGGTTCGGGATCCCGTGGACCCGCGTGCTCGCCGCCCTGACCGACCTTCAGGCGGGCAAGTCCGTGAAGTTCGGCTCGGGCTTCCTCGGCGTGACCTGGAGCCAGGTCGACGGGGCGGGCGGCGTCCGGATCGACGAGGTCCGCGCCGAGACGCCGGCCGAGAAGGCCGGCCTCAAGGTCGGGGACGTCGTGGTCGCCATCGGCGACCGGCCGGTCACGAAGCTCTTCCACGCGCAGGAAGGGATCAAGACCCGCGAGGCCGGCGACAAGGTGAAGATCGTCGTCCTGCGCGGGCAGGCCACGCGCCTCGAGATCGTCGTCGAGCTCGGGAAGCGGACCTGAGCGGTGGTCCCGGGTCCGCGGCCCGGACTCTGAGCCGCCCCGAGCCGTCGCTTACAACCGGATCTCGAGGTCCACGCGGTCGTCGATGTGGATCGTGTCCACGAACCGGATCGTCTGCGGCGCCTCGAGGCCCATGACCACGCTGTGGGTGCGGGCGCCGTTGCCGAAGAAGTCGACGCCGCGGAGCAGCTCGCCGGCCGTCACCCCGGTCGCGACGAAGAACAGGCGCCTGCCCGGGGCGAGGTCCTCCGCGCCGTAGATGCGGTCGAAGTCGCGGACGCCCATCTTCGCGGCGCGCTCGCGGTCGCCCGGCGAGTGCTCCACGAGCCGGCCCTGCATGTAGCCGCCGAGGCACCGCACGGCCACCGCGGAGAGCACGCCCTCGGGCGCGCCGCCGATGCCCATCACGGCGTGGACGCCCGTGCCCGTGACGCAGGCGCCGATGGCCGGGGACAGGTCGCCGTCGCCGATGAGGCGGATGCGGGCGCCCGCGCCCCGGATCTGCGCGACGAGCGCGTCGTGGCGCGGCCGGTCGAGCACCACCACCACGAGGTCCGAGACCTCCCGGTGGAGCGCGTGCGCGATGGCGGCGAGGTTGTCGGCCACGGGCGCGTCGAGGTGCACCTTCCCCGCGCAGCGCGGCCCCACGATGAGCTTCCACATGTAGCAGTCGGGCGCGTAGAGCAGCCCTCCGGCCTCCGAGGCCGCGAGGACGCAGATCGAGGACGGGGCGCCCGTGGCGCACAGGTTCGTGCCCTCGAGCGGGTCCACCGCGATGTCGATGTGCTCGTCGTCGGGGGCGCGCCGGCCGACCTCCTCGCCGATGTAGAGCATGGGCGCCTCGTCGCGCTCGCCCTCCCCGATCACGATGCGCCCGTGGATCGGCACGGACTCGAGGGTCTTGCGCATCGCCTCGACGGCGAGCCGGTCGCTGTGCTTGCGGTCCCCGCGGCCCATGCTTCGGGCCGACGCGATGGCCGCGGCTTCGACGACGGGGAGCAGGCGCGCGGCGAGGTCGATGGACATGGCCCCGAGGATAGACCGCGGGCGTCTCCTCCGTCGACCTCGTGGCCGGGCGCGGATCAGCGGGGGCGCTCGCGGACCGGCAGGGTGGAGTGGGGGGCGGCGGGGGGCGGACCCTCGCCGAGGTCGGCGAGCGCGCTCTGTGCGCCCGCGGTGCGGCGGTAGGGATCGGCTTCGACGAGCCTCTCGAAGGCGCGCCGGTCGGCGTCGGGGATCGAGAGGTTGGCGCCGGGCGTCGGCGTGTGGCCGGTCCGCACGTACGCCCACAGGGCGCCGACGCCCCACATGGACAGGAGCCGCGCCTTCGTCGGGGCGGGGTGGGCGTCAAGGAGCTCGGGGGCCGCGAACCCGGGTTGCGCCGGCGCGCGCCCCTTCATGCGGCCCGCCTCGTCTTCCGCCCGAACGTGGCGGAAGGTGACGAGGCGCCACCCCTGCCCGACGCGGACCACGTGACGCGGGAGCAGCGCCGCATGCCACTGTCGGCGCCCCTCGAGGTGCTTCACCGCGCCGAGAAGCCCCACGACGAGCGCGCGGGCGCGGGCCGGGTCCCAGGGCCCGCTCGCAACGACGTCCTGCTCGAGGGTCCCGCCCTCGAGAGGTTCCGCGACCATCCAGGGGAGTCGGGCGCGCGCGTCGTGACGAAGCACCTTGAGCAGGAACGGGTGGTCGAGGGTGGTCACCCGCCGGACCTCCTCGGCGAACAGCAGGCGCGCCGCCTCGTCTCCCGCACGGTCCGCGTGGAGTCGCCGCAGCGAGAACGGTTGCCCCGTCGCGGGATCGGATGCCCCCATGCACACCCCGACCGCGTCCTCCTCGAGGACGTAGCCGAGCGAGAGTCCGGTGGCCGGATCCGGCACGACGGGGTTGTACCACTCCCCCGGATCGGCCCGCTCGCCGCCGGCCGCCGCCGCGGGTAGCGTGATGCGGGTCGCGAAGGGTCGCCCTGGCCCCCCGCGCCCCGTTCATCTCGGGGGGCGTGGCCCCCCGCGCCCCCCGCGCCCCCCTGACCCCCTACACTGACCCCCTACACTGTCGCGACCGTCGCGTCGTCCCAGGCTTCGTGGGAGCTCCCATGCATCGGTCGTCCGTCGCCGCGTTCGCCGTCGTCGCCTTCGTCGCCTTCGTCGCCGCGGGTCACCTCGCGGGCGGCCCCGTACGGACCGCGCACTCGAAGCCCGAGTTCGCCAAGAAGGAAGGCAAGGCCTGCGGGTTCTGCCACATGAACCCGAAGGGTGGCGGCGCCTTGGCCGCGAAGGGCGCCGAGTACAAGCAGGGCGGCTTCAAGTTCCCGGTGCAGGGCTTCGGCGAGGACTCCGCCTTCACGACGGAGGCGGCGGGCAAGGCGTTCGCGCTCGTGCGCAAGGCCATCGACGTCGGTCACTTCTCCGACGCGCTGCGGCGGATCGGCGAGCTGCGCACGAAGGAGAGGAAGGGACCCGGGGCGCAGCTCCTGCTCAACACGGAGACGCAGGTGGACAACCGCGGACGCGACCTCCTCCGCGTCGCCAAGGATGCGATCCAGGGCGGCAAGGTGCCCGAGGCGGCCGAGGCGCTCGCGCGGGTCGAGGCCGAGTTCCGCGGCCGCGAAGCGGGACGCGACGCGGGCAAGGTCCGTCCCGACTTCAACAAGCTGCCCGGCGCGAAGGAGGCGGACGCCGCGGCGAAGCTCCTCCAGGCGCAGCGGCTGCAGTGGTTCGACGCGCAGATGCGCGAGGCCGAGGGGAAGACTCCCGAAGCGCTCAAGCTCCTGGGCGACCTCGTCGTGAAGCATCCCGACGGCCCCTTCACCTCGGACGCAAGGGCGAAGATCGGGGCGCTTGGCGGCAAGCTCCCCACCCCGGCGCCGCCCGCGCCCGGCATGGGGGGGTAGGAGCCGGGACTCCCCGGGCCGGACGTCCCCCGGCGAAGGGACCCGTCGCGTTCGGCGCCGTGGACTTTCGCAGCGGTTTTCGTACAGTGCCGCCGCTCGGACTGCCCGGCGGGCCTGGTCGGCTCGGCGGGGGGTCACCGGGGCGACGGGACCGCGGAGGCTTGCTGCCCCCCGGTGCCCGAGCCGCCTCGGGAGCGGCCCCTCCCCCGGACACGTCGAGACGTGGGTGGGGACGGCCGATTGGGTAACGTGTCGGGCCTTGGGAGGGCGGACACCGTGTCCGGACCTCCCGGGACGGATCTTCAACCAGGAGGCATCAGAATGCGTCGTCTGCTCTCGATCGTCGCAGTCGTGTTCGTCGGCATGTCGCTCGCAGCGTGTTCGTCGTGCTGCGACCCGTGCAAGCCGAAGTGTGATCCCTGCCCCAAGAAGCCGGCATGCAGCACCCCCTGCGCAAGCCCTTGCGCGAGCCCCTGCGCGAAGCCGGGCTGCGGGAGCCCCTGCGCCCGATAGGGGATTCGTAGCGTGCGGGGACCGGTCTCCGGCGTCGTCCCATGGACATGCCGACCCGGTCCCCCCCCTCGCCGGCGAGCCTGTTGGGCGGCCATCCGGCGACCGATTCCCTAGAAGCGGGGTGGGCGCTATCGTCTCGTGACACGCCGCTGACACGGAGGGCTTCCGATGTCACGGCGTCGCGACCGAGGGGTCGGGGTCCCGTCGCGTGGGTTGGGTTCGGGTTGGGTCGGATTCGGCATCAGGGAGGTTGCACATGCGTACGTCCATGATCCTGGCGACGATGGCCGTCGTCGGAGCCGCCTGCGCCGGATGTGCACAGGGCAGCCGTCAAGCCAGGTACCGCACGGTGGGGGATCCCGTCGCCGCGGCGCCCCGCCAGGCACCCGCGTACCGCCTTGCGCCGGCTCCCTACGCAGGCAGCACGTCGGGCGGGACCGTCGTCCTCTCGTCGCGCCCCGCGCCCGCCCGCGTCGTGCCGGCCCCGGCCTCGGCCTGCGCTCCCCCCGCTCCCGTCTTCGCTCGGGCTCCCGTCGCGCCGCGCGCGGCCCCCGCCTCCGTGTTCCAGCCCGTCGCCGCGACGCCGTCGCCGGTGTTCGCGCCCCCGAGCTTCGCGCCGGCGTCGTCGAGCTTCGGCGCGAGCGGCCGGCCCGTGAACGCGACCTGCCCGGTGATGCTCGGCAACCCCGTCGACCCTGCGGTGACCGGCGTCTTCCAGGGGCGCGTGATCGCATTCAGCGACTACGCCGCGCGCTGGAAGTGGAACACCGAGCCCGAGCGCTACGCCGTCAACCTGCCGCGCATGGCCTCGGGCAGCTCGAGCGACACGATTCCCGTTCCCGTGGCCGGCGCCGGCTCCGTGGCCGGCGCTGGCTCCGTGACCGGCTCTGGCTCCGTGACCGGCTCTGGCCCCGTGTTCGCGACGCGCGCGAACGAGCCGCTGCCGCTCGACCCCACGCTGCCCTCGTTCGAGACGCTGCCCCCCGCGCGGAGCACGCCCGTGATGCCTCCGTCGAGCCAGATGCCCGCCGCCAACGTCGCCGTGACGTCGCCTCGCACGATGCCGCCGCTCGTGCCGCGGACGTCGGCGCCGGTGGCCAAGGGCCCGACGCTTTGTGTGCCCGGCGTGACGGTCCCGATCACGCCGCCGGTCGACGCCCGGCCGAGCCTCGAGGACCTGACGCACGGCGAGGACGAGGAGTGCCCGGGCGGCAACTGCCGCCTGCCGGGCCGTTGACCGCGAAGCGCGCACGGCGCGGGGTCGAGCCTCGGAAGGGGGCCGACCTGCCCTGGACGCCCGCCGACCTCGCGCAGATGCGTCGGGCACTGCTTGCGCACTACGACACGCACGCGAGGGAGATGCCCTGGCGGGGCGAGCGCGACCCGTACCGCATCTGGATCTCGGAGGTGATGCTCCAGCAGACGCGCGTCGAGACCGTGAGGGCGCGCTACGCGCCGTTCCTCGCGGCCTTCCCCGACGTCGCATCCCTCGCCACGGCGGGCGAGCACGCGGTCCTCAAGGCGTGGGAGGGCCTCGGCTACTACGGCCGGGCGCGGAACCTGCGGCGCGCCGCCGCGGCGATCGTCGCGGAGCACGGCGGCCGTCTCCCCGAGGCGGGCGAGGCCCTCGCCGCCCTGCCGGGATTCGGGCCCTACACGAGCGCCGCCGTGTCGAGCATCGCGTTCGGCGCGCGGGCCGCGGTGCTCGACGGGAACGTGGTGCGCGTGCTCGCGCGGCTGCTCGACGAGCGGCGCGACGTGGGGGAGGCGCGCGTGCGCGCGCGCCTCGCGGCGGCGGCGGACGCGCTGGTCGATCCTGGGCGCCCCGGCGACTGGAACCAGGCGATCATGGACCTCGGCGCGACGGTCTGCGTCCCCCGCGCGCCCCGCTGCCTCCTCTGCCCCTTCCTGCGACGGTGCGCCGGTCGGGCCGCGGGCGTCGCGGAGACGCTTCCGGTCAAGGCCCGGAAGGCGAAGGGGCCCCACAAGGAGATCGCCGCCGCCGTCGTCTGGAAGGGCGGCCGCGTCCTGATCGGCAGGCGCCCCGCGGAGGGCCTCCTCGGCGGCCTGTACGAGCTCCCCGGCGGCAAGCGCGAGCCGGGAGAGACCCTCGAACGGGCATGCGCCCGCGAGGTCCTCGAGGAGACGGGCCTCCGCGTCGAGGTGCGCGACCGGCTCGCCACCGTCGATCACGCCTACTCGCACTTCTCGATCACCCTGACGGTCTTCCACGCCCGGTGGCTCGGGGGAAGGCTCCGCGCGCGGGGCGTCGAGGACCTGCGGTTCGTGTCCCTCCACGAGCTCGACCGCTACGCGTTCCCGCGCGCCAACCTGCGCATCCTCGCGGTCCTCAGGGCGACCGGCGCCCCTTCCTGGGCGGCCGCCCCCGTCCCCGCGTCCCGACGGAACCGTCCATCGCGCGGTTGACGCCGGCCCCCCGTGCCCAGACGATCCTCCCCATGGCACAGACCTACACGTTCCCGATCCCGTCCGGCACCACCGCGTCCGCGCTCCTCGCCAAGGTCCGGGAGGCCGGTCGCGCCAAGCGCATCGCCTTCACCGGCGACGACAAGGCGGGGCGCTTCTCGGGACCCGCCGAGGGCGCGTACGCCGTCGAGGGCGGCGCGGTGAAGATCACCGTCGAGAAGAAGCCCATGATCGTGCCGTGGGGGATGATCGAGTCGGCGCTCAAGGACCTGTTCAAGGGTTGATCGCGGAGCGACGGCGGAGCAGGGGTGGCGGGGCCACAGGCCAGAAGGGGGGCCCGCTCCCGACCTGCCGGGGCTCCGGCGGTCGGTAGACTTCGGGCCCATGCGGACGCTCCTCCCCCGTCTCCTGCTCGTCACCGTGGTCGCCGTCGCGGCCGGGCCCGGTCCGGTGGGCGCGGAGCCCACGCCCAGCCCGCTCGTGAAGCTGCCGGGGATCCTAGGGGGGGCCACCCTCGTGCTCGATCCCCAGTTCCGCTGGATCCCGGCGCCGAACGATCCGCGCCACGGCGTCCTCGGCACGGCCCGCGGCAGCGCGCGCGAGTTCGAGTCCATCGAGCTCGAGGTCGGGGGCGACCGCCGGGTGCTCGGCGCGCCGCAGCGCGCGGCGTACGAGGCCTACCGCATCAGGCACGACGTGGAGCGGGGCGAGCCGCAGCAGGCGGACGTGAAGGCGGACCTGGCGGTCGTGCGCATGAAGAACCCCTTCCGCGACGCGGTGCACGCGATCGCCGTGAAGGGGCTGGGGCGGTCGGTGCTGTTCGTGCGCGGCACCGCGCCCCGCAAGGACGAGGCGGCGCTCATGCGCCTCGTGCAGGCCATCGCCGCCAGCGCGAAGCACGCCGGCGACGACGTCGACGGGTGGATCCCGCCCGAGGTGAAGGCCACGTGGACCCGGGAGGCCGGGGCCGACCTGATCGTGGTGGACGACGCGACCGTGGACGCGGCGAGGAAGGCCGAGATCGTCAAGGCCGTCCGCGACGCGCACGCCGTGGCCAAGCGCGCGGTCGGCGCCTCGTTCGTGGGCGTGCCCGTGGTGCGCATCACCGCGGATCGCGACCTGTTCTCCTACCTCGCGGGTCGGGGATTCCGGGACGCGGACGCGGTCCACCTGCCGTGGGCCGCCGAGCTGCTCGTCTGCCCGCACGCCCGCTTCGACATGGCGGACGTCGCCCGCGCCGCCGCGCGCCAGGCGTGCCAGCACCTCCTCGGCGGCGCCGACGGCGAGCCGCTCGCCACCGGCGTCTCCCGCATCGCCGCCACCCTGTCCGGCGGCGCGCCCGCGGGCTCGTTCACGAAGGCCGACGAGGCGAAGGCCATCGAGCGCGTGAAGGCCCACGAGGCGCGCACGTGGTACCGCACGCTGATGCTCCCGACCCTGGTCGGATATCTCGCACAGGACACGGAGGAGCGCTCGATCGACGCCGAGCTCGCCGTCCACTACCTCGGCCAGCCCGGCTCGACCATCGGCCGGCAGTCGCTCGCCGGCTACGTCGCGGCGTTCCGCAAGGTGGGGCATGTGGACGCGGCCGCCGAGGCCGGCGTCGGTCCCATCGACGGTACGAAGTGCGACGCCGAGTACTGGGCCTACTGGGGCCCGCGCGCCGATCCGCCCAAGAAGGGCGCCAAGCCCGTCCCGCCGACGAAGCCCGCGCCGAACAAGCCGGGCAAGTAGGCCGGCCACGGCCACGGCGACGGCGCGCCGCGACCGCCGGATCCGGCCGGACGGGGCACGCGGGGCCGTCCTCTCCCCCCCGGCCTCCTCCCCCTAGAATCGCGGCCTCGACCGGCCCCGGAGACCCGAATGCCCCCGAAGCGACCCGCGCTTTCGTCGTCCATCGGAAGCAAGACGGTGATGGCGCTCACCGGCCTCGGGCTCCTGGGCTTCGTGATCGTCCACATGCTCGGGAACCTGCAGCTCTTCGCCGGGCCCGAGAAGCTGAACGGCTACGCGAAGACCCTGAAGGACCTCGGCCCCCTCCTCTGGGTCATGCGGGGCGGCCTGGCCGCGCTGTTCCTGGTCCACGTCCTCTCGGCCTTCGCGATCGTCCGGGCGAACCGGGCCGCCCGCCCCGTGCCCTACGTCGGTCGAAAGGATCAGGTCACCACGTACGCCGCGAGCACGATGATGTACAGCGGTCTGATCGTGCTCGCCTTCGTCGTGTTCCACCTGCTCCACCTCACCCTCGGGGTGACGCACCCGGCGCACTACGCCAGCAGGACCCCCGACGGCGGGCACGACGTCTACACGATGGTGGTCCTCGGGTTCGGGCAGGCGCCCGTGGCGCTCGCCTACGTCGTGGCGCAGGCGATACTGTGCCTCCACCTCTCCCACGGCGCCTCGAGCGCCTTCCAGTCGCTCGGCGTCACCCACCCGCGCCTCGCCTTCCTCAAGGCCGGCTTCGGGAAGGCCGTGGCCGCCGTGATCTTCGTCGGGAACGTCTCGATCCCCCTCTCGGTGCTGGCGGGCCTCGTGAAGCTGCCGGCGGGAGCGCAGTGACCATGAAGCTCGACGCGAAGATCCCCTCGGGCCCGCTCGAGAGGAAGTGGGAGCGCCACCGGTTCGAGCTGAAGCTCG
>JAYTCP010000648.1:0-4738 GCA_043736435.1 Planctomycetia bacterium
GTACCCGTAGCGCGGCTCCTCGAGGAGGGCCAGGGCCACGAGCTGGAGCACGCCGCGCCGGAGCTCGGCTTCGTTACGGGGATCCGGTACGTCCATGCACGGGCCTCCCGGCCCACCCTCTGGGATCGGCCAGATACCCCGCCGTCCTCAAGGATTGGTCACGCAGGGGATCGGGAGGCCGCCGCTCGCGGGGGGTACACTCGCCCCCATGTCCGGCCGCGGCCTCCCCTTCCTGCGCCTCCTGCTGGCGGTGGCGCTCTGGACGGCGGTCCCGGGATGGGGGGGGGCGCGGGGGGCCGAGGGAGCCCCGCCCGCGCCCGGAGTGCCCCCCCCGGCCCCCGCCGCACCCCTCCCGTCCCCCTCGCCGGCGCCCGCTCCGGACGCGTCTCCCGAGGCGAGGGCCGCCCGCGCCGTGTCGGCCCTCGCCTCTCCCTTCTTCCTGGAGCGGGAGGAGGCCGCCGCGACCCTCGTCCGGCTCGGGTCCGCCGCGCGGCCGACGCTGGTCTCCGCGTGGAAGGGAGCGTCGGAGGTCGTGCGACCGCTGCTGGCCCGCGTGCTCGCGGCGCAGGGGAGCCCCGAGGCCTACGTCGCGCTGCGCGACGCCCTCGTCGAGGAGAAGAGCCCGCCGGTCGCGCGCGCGATCGTCCGCGCCCTGCTCGCGCATCCCGACGCGGCCGCGCACGCCCTCGAGGGCGTCCGGGGAGAGGACGGCAGCCTGCCCCTCGCCCTCGCTCCCGTCGAGACGCTCGTCCGACGCGCCCGGGTCGAGCGCCTCTTCGTGTCCCGGAAGTCGCGCAGCGGGAGCACGGGCTCGTATCCGGGCCAGTACGACGTGCTGCGTCCCGAGCGCGTGCTGGCCGTCGAGGTCTGCCTCGCGATCCTGCGCAACGAGGGGATCAAGGAGCCTTCCGTGTTCCCGGGCGGCTCCTTCACCTTCCTGCGACCGCCCGAGTTCCTCGCCGACGGGCTGGAGTTCCGCCACATGGCGGCGAACGCGTTGGCCGAGCTGGTGAACGTGGACGACGTCAAGGTCCTCGACGCGCTGGAGGGGCTCTACTACCAGGTTCGGGTCGCGATCACGGACGGCGCGCGGCGCGTGGCACGCCGGGCCCGGCTGGCCGGGCGTGGGGCCCTCCTCCTCGTGAACCCGTTCAAGGGCGAGGAGGGGCTCCTCGACACGGGCGTCCTGCCGACGCTCGCGAGGAACCGCGAGGCCGAGTGGCGGCCGAAGGCGGAGGCCCGCATCGGGCAGCTCGAGGCCCAGGGCGACTACGACGCCGCGGCCGGGCTCTGCCTGCGCCTCGCGGAGTACGGCCGGGCCGTCGGGTACTTCGCCGAGGAGCTCCGGAGGCGGGACTCGCCGGTGCTCGCGCACTACAACATCGCCTGCGCCTACTCCCGCTGGTCCCTCGACGAGGCGGAGCGGCCGGCCGACCGCGCCGACTACCGCCGTTTGGCAGTGCGCTCCCTCGTGTCGTCCGTCGTGGCGGGCTACGCCGACTGGCCCTGGATCGAGCAGGACCGCGACCTCGACGCGATCCGCGACGAGCCCGTCTACAAGGAGCTGCTGAAGAAGCTCAAACGCGAGTACCCGCCGCGGGGGGCCGCCGCCGCGGTGCCCGAGGAGCCCCGGATGCCCGAGGTGCCGCCCGCGACCGCACCGCCGGGTCCCGCGATGGAAGGCGGCGGAGGGTAGCTCACGCCGCCGGCGTCGGCAGCGCGGGCCGCAGGGCGCGGATCGCGATCTGGCTCAGGTAGATGCCGGCGAGGGCCGCGCCGAGCGCGGAGAGGGCGAAGGCCCAGTCCGAGCCGCGCGTGCCGCCCATGGCGAGGATGGCCTCGAGCCAGAAGAGGCCCAGCAGGAGCTCGAGGACCTGCATGCGCACCGAGTTGCGGCGCGGCACCCGCCCGAAGGCGATGCTCATGCAGGACGCGCCGGCGAGGAAGAGGCCCAGCGTGAGGCTTTGCGCCCCCACGCAGGAGAGGACCCCAGCCCCGGCGTACGCGACGAAGGAGGTCGCGCGCGCGAAGCGCAGGCGCCCGACGGGCGGCGCCGGACGGCCCTCCGCCGTCGAGAGGATCGTGACCCCGGCGGAGTAGAGCCCGATCAGGAGCGGGCCGAGCAGGGCGACGGGGCTCGTGGTCCCGGCGACGAGGAGGGGCAGGACCCCCGTCGAGGCGTTGGCCAGCCGCACGCTGCCCATGGCGACCGCGCCGGGCACGCGACGGCGCTTCGCGACATGGTTGTAGAGCGCCGCGAGGAGCACGGCGCCGAGCGGACCCGCGACGTGCCCGGCGGGTCCGCCCCCGAGGGCCACGGCCCCGGCGGCGCACGCGACGACGAACGCGGCCGCCGCCCCGGGACGGATGCGCCCGGAGGGGATCGGCCGCTCCGGGTGGATCGTACGGTCGCGGACGCGGTCGGCGAGGTCGTTCCCCGCCATGCCGGCCGTGTAGGCCAGCACCGAGGTCGCGGCGAGCAGCAGCCCGTCGACGAGGCCGAGCGAGCCCGCGCCCTCGCGTGCGAGCCCGGGCCCGCGCGCGAGGAGCGCGCAGGCCAGCGCGTCGAACGCCGCCGTGGGCGCGAGCGGGACGCGCGCGAGCCGGAACCAGTCGCGGAGGGCCACGCTTGGCGTCAGTCGACGATCAGGTTCATGACGTCGTTCTTCAGCGCGAACACCATGAGGAGCATGAGGAGACCGAAGCCCACCAATTGGAACCGCGCGATCGCCGCGTCGGAGAGAGGCCGTCCGCCGCGCACCTTCTCGATGATCAGGAACATGAGCTGACCCCCGTCGAGGACCGGGATCGGGAGGATGTTGAGCACCGCCAGATTCACGCTGATGAAGGCCAGGAAGGCGAGGAAGCGCCCCCAGCCCTCGCTCGCCGTGCGCGAGGACAGGTTGGCGATCGTGAGAGGGCCGCCCACGTTCTTCGAGAACGAGATCCGGCTGCCGAAGAAGCCGCCGATCAGGCGGAACATGTTCTTGACCTCGGCCACGGTCTTCGTGACGCCGATGCCCACGGCCTCTCCGACGCCCGACACGGACACGCGCTCCTTCGGCGCCTCGAGCGTGAAGAGCCCGTCGCGGGCCGCGGCGTCGAAGACGGGCTTCGGCGTCACCGTGAGCTCGCGGGGGGCCTCACCGGGGCTCTGGACGCGGACGACGACGGGGGCCGCCCCGAGGCTCTTCGCGGCGGCCGGGAGGTCGGCCGAGGACGCGACGACGCGCGTGCCGATCGCGAGGAGGACGTCCCCGTCGCGCACGCCGGCCTCGCCCGCCGGGCTCTTGCCGTCGGGGAAGGACGACGCGGCCACGTCGACGACGACCGGGCCCTTCGGCGAGGCCGTGGGGAACGCGACGCCCGCGAGGAAGGCCGAGACCAACGCGGGCGTGCCCGCTCCCACGGCGAGGTCGAGGGGGGTCTCCCCGCGCCGGACCGTCAGGGTGCGCAGCTCCTGCCGCCAGACGAGGCCCGCGCGGGACTTCGGCGCCGCGCCGTCGATCCGCACGATCTCGTCGCCCGCGCGCAGGCCCGCGAGCTCCGCGGCGCTGCCGGGCAGCACGGCGTCGACCACGAGGGAGCCGCGCGCCGCGACGCCGATCAGGTACGTGGGCTCCTTCGGGAGGACACGGGCCTTCTCGAAGGAGATCCGGCGGCCCGTCACGGCCTCGGCGCCCGCGCGATCGGGGAGGTGAAGGACCACGGACGTCGCCCCCTGCGCCATGGCGACCGCGAGGAGCGCCTGCGCGCCGTAGCCCCCGACGACGGGGTGGCCGTCGATCACGGCGCGCTCCGTCGGGGCGATCACGACCTTCGGCCCCGTCCCGTCATCGATCGTGAGGGCGTACGCGGGCGCGATCTCGGCCCGCTGCATGCCCAATTCTTCATTGTAGTCGGGCGAGAGCCGGAGCGGGACGACCCTGCCGTCGCGCCGCACGAGCACCTCGGCGGGCTCGCCCGCCGACTGGTAGACGATCTCCTGGGTCAGGTCGAGAAAGCTGCGGACGGGCTCGCCGTCGTAGCTCTCGATCCGGTCGCCGGGCCGCAGCCCCGCCTTCCACGCCGGCCCGCCGGAGACCGCCTCGCCGACCACCGCGGGCACCTCGAGGATGCCGGCCGCATACGCGCCGCCGTACAGCGCGATCGCCGCGAGCAGGTTCATGATCACGCCCGCCGTGATGATGAGGACGCGCGCGCCGAACGACTTGCCCGGGTACTCGTCGGGCTTCGGCGCCCGCCGCGGAGCCCCTGCGCCCGAGGTGGGGGAGCCGTCGCCGCCGATCTCGCCGGCCATCTTCACGTAGCCACCGAGCGGGATCGCCGCGATCCGGACGTCCATGGCGCCGGTGGTCGCGTCCTCGCGGCGCGCGCCGACGGTGAAGCGCCTCCGTCCGCCTTTCGTCTCCCAGCCGAAGAGGCGGGGGCCGAAGCCGATCGAGAACGTCTCGACACGCGTGCGCGTCAGCCGGCAGGCCAGGAAGTGCCCGAGCTCGTGGACGAAGATCAGCGAGCCGATGCCGAGGATCGCCTTCGCGATCGAGCCGAACGAGTGGACGGCGTCGGGCAGGGCCGCGACGGTCGTCGCGAGGCCGGAGAGGATCAACGTCGACATGCGGAGGACACCTCGGTACGGGCCCACGCGTCGACCCGATCGAGGTCGGTGAGCGTGGGCTCGGGAAGGAACGGATGGGCTCGGAGGGCCGCGGCGAGCGCCGGGGCGATGCCGGTGAAG
>JAYTCP010000649.1:0-1787 GCA_043736435.1 Planctomycetia bacterium
GCGATCCCGGCGGAGCGACGGTCGCGGGAGTGGCCGTCGTGGCCCAGCGCCTCGACGTTCGGGACCTGCCCTACGACGCCATGACGCAGGACCTGCGGGGCGAGACCGACGGGGCCGGGGCGTTCGCCCTCGAGAGCGTCCCGCCGGGCGACTACCTTCTCTCCGCGCTCGGTGCGGGCGTGTGCACGCGCGAGGTCAGCTATGTGGACGGCGCGGACTCCTCGCTCTTCCGTGTCCACGTGGTGCCGGGCCTCACGGCCACGCTCGACATCAAGGCAACGGCAGCGGGCAGCGTCCATGGTGTCGTGCTCGACGACGCGGGCGTTTCCTTCGCGGGAGCAATCGTGTCGTGGGAGGAGGCGAAGGACGGCGTGTTCGAGGGTGGCCACGACCGCCGTGTGGCGTCCGGAGGCGACGGTCGCTTCCGCTTCGACGCGGTCTACCCGGCCGTCCTCCGCTTGGAGGCGTCCGCCGCGGGGTTCCTGGGGAGCCGCTGCGAGCCCGAGGAGCCGGTCGTGCGCCCCGGCGAGATCGTGGAGGTCACCCTCCGACTGGGTCGCGGGCGGCACGCGCTCGTGACCGTCGTGGATCCGGAGGGGAAGCCGATCCGCGGGGCGTGGCTCTCCGGATGGCGACACGCGGTCACCGGGGCGGACGGGACGGCCCGGTTCCCGTGGCACGAGGGTGAGCCGCTCCGCGTGTACGCGACCGCCCCGGGATTCATCGAGCGCTCGGACTTCATCGGGGACGACGGGCGCGACGTGCCAGAGCTGCGACTCGTGCTGCCGCGCGGCCTCCTGCTCGCCGGCCGGGTCGTCGGAGCGAAGCGCCAGCCCCTCCCGGGAGCGCAGGTCGACTTGAGCGGCCCCGGCGGCACTCCGTCTCTCGTGGCGGACTCCGAGGGGAGGTTCCGGACCTGGGTGCCAGAGGAGGGGCCCTGGGAAGTCATCGCGAGGGAGCAGGGCGTCGAGTGGGGCGATCCCGCGGAGGTCACCGCGCGCGCTCCGGACGACCAAGTCATCGTCGTAGGCGTCGAGCGCCCGATCGCGGGCTTCCCCCTCCGGGTGATTGGACCCGATGGGAGCCCGATTCCCCACGTGCGCCTCCTCGTGGATCCGGAGGCGAAGCCCAGGTACGAGGAGACGGTGCCGGGCGATGGCGCGCGCGTGGACGTGGGGCTCCGGTCCGTGGTGCTCGAGGTCTATGACGCGCGCGACCACGCGGGCCAGCCTCTGCCCCTCGCCGCCGTCCGCAGCGAGCGCATCCCTACAGGCCGGTCCAAGCCGTTCCGTCTGCGCCTCTCGCCGGAGCGTGCCATCGCCGGTCGCGTCGTCGACGCGACGGGGCGCGGCGTCGCGGGCGTCCGCCTCGAGGCGGTGGCTCGTGTGAAGGACGAGGACGACAACGAGCGGGAGAGCGCGCCGGCGCACGCCGGGGCCCTCAGCGACTCCGAGGGGCGGTTCCGCCTCGGCGGGCTCTGGGCGGGTCCCTATCGCGTCATCGTCGCGAGGGGCGAGGGGTTCTCGGTGCCGGAGCCTCTCCTGATCGAGGCGCCGGCATCCGACGTGCGGATCGACCTCCACCCCTCGGTGACGGCCGAGGTGACGGTCCTCGACGCCGACGGCCGTCCGGTCCCGATTGCGCATCTCGTCGCGCGGCGCCTGGACGACCCGTCGGGCACGTTCGCGATCAGGGCGGATGCCGACGCGCTCGGCGTCGCACGACTCGAGCGCCTCGATCCGACGTTGCGGTACACGGTCACCGTGGAGCCTCCCGACACGGCCCTG
>JAYTCP010000650.1:0-2036 GCA_043736435.1 Planctomycetia bacterium
CTCCGCGACTGCTCCGCCAGGGCCTCGACGAACGGAAGGGCCTGGTCCGCCAGGCACTTGAGGATGGTCCCCCCGGCCGTGAAGGCGTGGGTGACGTCAGACAGCTTGCCGTGGCGCTCGAGGGCCGCCCGGCCCTCCCCGCCCCCGACGTAGACCGAGATCCCGGCCGCTTGGAGGCGTTTGAGGGTGCCGACCATGGCCTCGGTCCCCCCGGCGAAGGCCTTTTCCTCGAACTTGCCGAGGACGCCGTTGTGGAAGGCGGCCCGACGCCGGGTGCCCTTGGCCCACGCGAGCGCCTCGGCCTCGAAGTGCGCGCGGGTCTTGGGGCCGATGTCGCACTGGAGGCGGCCCGCCGGGATGTCGGCCGAGACCTTCCCGTCGTCGAGCACGAAGTCGACGGGCAGGACCACCTTCACTCGGTTCGCCTTCGCGTCCTCGAGGAGCCGGCGGGCGCGGTCGATCGCCTCGCGGGGGACGTACGTCTTCTCGGCCGCGCGGGCGGGGTCCTCGGCGGCGCCGATGGAGACGTTCGCGCCGCGCATCTCGCCGTCGGCCTTGCGGAGCGCCATGGCGAGGCTGCCCCCCGCGACGATCATCTCCACGCGGCCGCGCTTCACGATGCCGTGCAGGTCGCCCAGCTTGTCGAGCTTCAGCCCGGAGAAGGACACGAGCCCCGCCTCGCGCGCGCGCACGACGTGGTCGGCGAGCTCGCGGCGCGTGAACGTGCCGAGCGCCGTCCGGTCCATCACGAGCGGAAGGACGGCGCTGCTGAAGTCCTTGTTCGAGGCCGCGATCGCGTCGTTCACGTAGATCGTGGACGCGGCCCGGAAGGCCCGTGCGAGCCGTTCGAGGCGATCCGCCTGCGCCGTCGCCTCGTCGGCCTTCGCCTTCCAGAGGCCCGTCTCGAAGGGGTAGCGCCGCAGGTTCTCCAGCACGAGAAAGCCGCCGGGCGACAGCGCGCGCGCCGCGCCGAGCGTCGTGGCCGAGAGGGTGACCTCGCGCTCGTCGAACCAGTCCTTCAGGAACGGTCCCGCCTTCGGCTCGAGCTTGCACAGCTTCTGGTGGACGTACTCCAGCGTCTGCTCGGGCTTGCGCCCGCGGTGCCCGAGGAGCAGCATCCGCCAGCCCTTCGAGCGGCCGAGCTCGAGGGTCTCGTGGAGGCCGGCGAGCCGCGGGTCGTCGCCGATGACGCCGTCGCGGTCTTCGACGTCGAGGTCGGCCCGGATCCACACGGTCACCCCATGGGGGAGGTCGGCGAGGGCCTCGACGGGGGGGATGCGGGCGAGCTTCGTCTCGAGCGACTCCTTCAAGTCGCCGTGGCCAAGGGCTTGGAGGAGCGCCCTCCCGAACCCTACGTGCTGAAGCTGCGGCATGGTCGTCCCTCCGGGCAGGGTCGCGAGGATACGGGCCCCGGGGAGGGACGCGGAGGGACGCCCCGGCGCCCCAGCCTCAAGGACCGCTAACAAGAAGTCTCTGAGACTTCTTGTTGGCGGTGGGGGGACTCCGGCCCCAGCGCCCCCAAGAGCAGCTGCTTGTATTCAGCATGTAATGGTCTCCTCCTGGGCAGGCGGCCTCGGACCGATGGAAGATGGCGGACCCCCGCCCGGGGTGAAAGGCTCTCTCCCGTGAATCCCATCGAACGGCCCGCCTACGGCCTCACCGTCCGCGGCACGGAGCTCGACCTCGAGGTCAGCGCCCCCGACTGGCCCGCCCTGGTCACGGTCGCCGTCCTCGCGGTCTCCGACGCCATGCGGCCCCTGGGCACCTTCGAGACCTGGACGGCCCGGCGCGTGTCCGCGCGCGTCCACGGGCCGAACGCGCAGCTCGAGCGCTGGGTGAAGGACTCGCTCGACGACTGGCGCACGGCCGGCTTCCTCCCGGCGCTGGTCGAGCTCGAGCATGCCGAGGAGGGGAGGCTGTCGGGGGTCCTGCGGGGCGGGTGCGTGGAGCGGTCCCAGGTCCACCCGGCGCACCCGATCGCGTCGGTCGCCCCCGGGTCGGCCGTCGTGACGCCCGGGGTGGACGGCGGCCCCTGG
>JAYTCP010000651.1:0-1622 GCA_043736435.1 Planctomycetia bacterium
GCCACGGGCACGGCCGGCAGGAAGAAGGAGACGGCGCTCGTCCACCTGGCTCGACTCGGGGACACGTCTCACGTGGACGCCATGCTCGCGTCCTTGCGCACCCGGTCGACGAGGAACTCGACGACCTTCGGGTCCTTCACACGGCCGAGCACTCGCGAGTCGACGGACCAGCCATCCCCGCCAGCGGCAAAGGACGCGAGCATGGCGTCCACGTGAGACGTGTCCCCGAGTCGAGCCAGGTGGACGAGCGCCGTCTCCTTCTTCCTGCCGGCCGTGCCCGTGGCCCACGCCTCGAGCACCGAGCGCAACACGTCGGGCGCCCGCACCTCGAGCTGAGCAAGCGAGAGGTCGAGCCCCGACGTGTCGACGTCGAGGCTCCCGCGCAGATCGTCAGGGAGCGCCATCAAACGCTTGCCCATGGCCGCGGCGATCGGCGGCGTGATCGCGTCGGGGAGCACCTGCGCGTGGAACCAGACGACGCCACGCCGCGGCGGGTCGCCCTCCGCGAGGGCCGATCCGATGCGGGCGAGGTCCGCATCGTCGATCGTCACGCCCCAGTCCATCACGTAGCCGGCGCGGGCGAGGGGAGAGAGGTCGATCGGCTCTCGCTCGCGCTCCTCCGGCGCGAGCGACGCCAAGTACCGCGTCCGAGCGCTGGCCGGGTCCACCTCGAACGAGAACACCTGGGCCAATGCGGCCAGATCGCCCTCGTGGTCGGCCAGCGACCGCAGGCGCCCGGGCTCACCCCGGCGCGCGAGCTCGGCGGCGACGGCCACGGCGACCCCGTCTTCTCTCGTCGCGAGCGCGGGCCAGGCGGTCCTCTCGCCGGTGGGATCGAGCATCGCGAGGGCGCGAACGGCCCACGAAGACAGGAGGACGAGCGTCGTGGGTGCCTTGGCGAGCTCCGAGAGGAACGGGAAATCCTCCGCGACGGGCTTCGTGCTGCGGGCCCATCGGAGGAGCCACGGAAACGGCCAACCCTCCCAGGCCTTGGCGTCGGGGACGCGCATCCCACCTTCCCCCCTCTCCCGGACGGCGTCGAGGATCAGCGCCTTCAGCGCCGGAGGAACCCCAGGGCCGTTCGTCTTGACCTCGATCGAAGCGAGGGCCGGCACTGGCTGCCCGGCCTTCACCGCCGCCGCCCGCGCCAGGAGGTAGAGGAACGCGCGCGCGAACGCGGGCCGCGTCTCATCCCGCGTCGTGACGTTCGCGGCGAGTTCGAGCCATCCCTCGAGGCGCTTGCGCACGCCGTCGTTCTTCGTCTCGAGGAAGGGCACGAGGGCGGAGGCCACGGACGCGTCCATGGCGCGGTGGAACTCGTCGGCGTCACCGTCCTTCCCCACCACGAAGGCGAGATCTGGAGTCGTCGCGGCCGTCTTCGTGATCGCCGGCAGCTCGGGAGGGCCGAAGCCCAGTCCATTCGAGTGAAGTCCGCCGTGGAGCGTGCGCAACGGATCGGCCACCCACGCGGGGTCCTCCGCGCAGAGCGCCATCACGCGCCGGATCTCCTCGAGGCTCAACGTGAACGGGTCGGCGAGGGCGGCGTAGAACCGCGCGACCAGGCGGTCCTCGGAAGCGATCCCAGCGAGGACGCGCGCGACCTGTTGGGGCTTCGAGAGCGC
>JAYTCP010000652.1:0-6847 GCA_043736435.1 Planctomycetia bacterium
TGGGGGCATCCTACTCGGCGTCGCCGCCAGCCGCGGGCGCCTTCGGCCGGCTCACGATCACGCGCGCCGCCCGGACGAGCCGCCCGTGGAGCGTGAAGCCCGGGCTCAGGACCTGGACCACCGTGCGTTCGACCGCGGCGGTCTCGACCTCGCTGATCGCCTCGTGCATCTGCGGGTCGAAGGGCTTGCCGGCGGCATCCACCCGCTCGACCCCGTGGCGGCGCAGGACCTCGAGGAGCTCGCGCTCGACGAGACGTAGCCCGTCGGCGACCCGCCGCTCGTGCTCGCTGTCCTTCAATCCCTCGATCGCGTTGTGGAGCGCGTCCACCACGCCGAGAAGGTCGGAGAGCAGGGGCTGCGCGGCGTAGCGGACCGACTCCTCGCCCGTCCGGCGGATCTGGCGCACCTGGTTCGCGAACTCGGCCTGCTGACGGAGGATGCGGTCCTCGAGCGCGGCGACCTGCGCCGACAGGACGGCGGTCTCGTCCGGCGCGGGCGGCGTGTCGGGAGCGGGCGGGCCCGAGGGCGTGGCGACAGGGGGCGTGGCGGGAGGCGGTGTCGCGGCCTCGGGCACCGCCTTCGGGTGCGGGGTCTGCGGGGTCTCGGGGTCGCGGGAGGTCATGGGGTGCGTCCTTCGTCCTCTGCCTTCGTCCCGGGCCTGCGCGACGTCGGTCCCGGAAGGGCCGCGTCCGCAGGCCGGCACGGTCACTTCTTCCGCTTCTCGAGGCTGCGCCGGTGCTCCCTCACGAGGTCGCCGAACTGCTTCCGCGCCGGCCCGATCTCGTCCCGCTCGGCCGCGCGGAGCACCTCGAGGGCGTCGCGCACGCGTTTCGCGGGGCTCTCGGGCATGTCGAGGAGCACGACGACGTACAGGTCTCCGCGGCCGGAGCGATCCGTGTGCGGGAGGCCCTCCCCCCGCACGCGGATCCTGCGGCCGTGCGTCGTGCCGGCAGGCACCTTCACGACGTTCACGCCGTTCAGGGAGGGGACCTCGACCTCGCCGCCGAGGACGGCGGTGGAGAGGGGGACCGGCGTCCTCACCAGGAGGTCGGCTCCCTCGCGCTCGAAGAGCGGGTGCCGCTGGACGTGGATCTCGACATCGAGGTCACCGCGCGCGCCGCCCCGCGGGCTCGGCTCGCCCTCGCCGCGGACGCGCACGACCATCCCGTCGTCCACGCCGGCGGGGATGCGCACCGACACCTCGACCTTGCCGGCGCGGAGGCCCTCGCCGCGGCAGTCGGGGCAGGGGACCTCGATCGTCGAGCCGGCTCCGCCGCACTTCGGGCACTCGCGCTGCACCGTGACGAAGCCCATGTTCGAGGCGACCACGCCGTGCCCGGCGCAGGTGCGGCACGGCACGGGCGCGCGCCCGTCGCGCGAGCCGCTGCCCCGGCACGTGGCGCAGCTCTCGCGTCGACGCAGCGGAAGCACCTTCGTGCACCCCTCGGCCATCTCCTGGAACGACAGCTCGACGGCGGTGCCGAGGCTCGTGCCGCGGCTCGAGCGTCCGCCGCCCCCGCGCGCCCCTCCTCCGAAGATCGACCCGAACAGGTCGCCGCCGAAGATGTCGCGGAACGCGCCGAAGATGTCCTCGTTCGAGCGGAAGCCTCCGCCGCCCTGGACGGCGGCGTGCCCGTGGCGGTCGTAGGCGGCCCGCTTCTCGGCGTCGGAGAGGATCTCGTAGGCCTCCGCGGCCTCCTTGAACTTCTCCTCGGCGGCCTTGTCCCCGGGGTTCTTGTCCGGGTGGTACTTGAGCGCCAGCCGGCGGTAGGCCGACTTGATGTCGTCGGCCGACGCCGTGCGGGAGACGCCGAGGACCTCGTAGGAATCGCGCTTGTCGGCCATGGGAGGCGCCATGCTACGCGCGCGGCGCCGCGCACGGCAAAGGTCGCAGCGGGTGAAGCGGGGAGCGGCGGGACGTGGGAAACGGAAGGGGCCGCGCCGGGACGCCCCCACCCCCATCGGGACGGGAACGCCGCGACGCGGCCCCTGATCGCCGGGACGCGGGCGGAGCCTGCGGCTAGGTGGAAGCCCCGAGCGCGGGCCGCCTCTCGTCCTTGAGGTCGGTGACGAGGGTCTCGGTCGTGAGCATGAGGCCCGCGATCGAGGCGGCGTTCTGGAGCGCGCAGCGGACGACCTTCGTGG
Source organism: Planctomycetia bacterium (assembly GCA_043736435.1). Taxonomy (GTDB): domain Bacteria; phylum Planctomycetota; class PLA2; order PLA2; family JAEUHO01; genus JAYTCP01. The sequence goes on from JAYTCP010000652.1 coordinate 2,146, forward strand.
GGTCGATGATGCCGGCGTCGTACATCGACACCATCTTGAGCGCCTTCGCGTCGTAGCCTCGGTCGCCGGTGCCGGCCTTGACGTCGTCCACGATCACGGAGCCCTCGACGCCCGCGTTGCGCACGATCTGGCGCAGGGGCTCCTCGAGCGCGCGGCGCACGATGTCGGCGCCGGCCTTCTCGTCGCCCGAGAGCTTCAGCTTCTCGATCGCCGGGATGCACCGGATCAGGGCGACGCCGCCCCCGGGGACGATCCCCTCCTCCACGGCCGCGCGGGTCGCGTGGAGCGCGTCGTCGACGCGGTACTTCTTCTCCTTCAGCTCGGTCTCGGTGGTGGCGCCCACCTTGACGACCGCGACGCCGCCCATGAGGCGGGCCAGGCGCTCCTGGAGCTTCTCCTTGTCGTAGTCGCTCGTGGACTTCTCCATCAGGCCGCGGATCTGGGTGCAGCGGGCCTCCACGTCCTTCTTGGTCCCCGCGCCCTCGACGATCGTGGTGACGTCCTTCGTGACCGTGACGCGCTTCGCCCGGCCCAGGTGCTCGATCGCGACGTTCTCGAGCTTGACGCCGAGGTCCTCGCTCACGAACGTCCCGCCCGTCAGGATCGCCATGTCCTCGAGCATCGCCTTGCGGCGGTCGCCGAAGCCCGGCGCCTTCACGGCGCAGACCTTCAGCACGCCGCGCAGGCGGTTGACGACCAGGGCCGACATGACCTCGTTGTCGACGTCCTCGGAGACGACGAGGAGCGCCTTGCCCGCGTGCGCCACCTTCTCGAGGAGGGGGATGAACTCGCGCAGCGTCGAGATCTTCTTCTCGACGAAGAGCACGTAGGCGTCCTCGAGGACGACCTTGAGGTCCTTCACGTCGGTGATGAAGTAGGGCGACGAGTAGCCCTTGTCGAACTGGAGGCCGCCCACGTACTCGAGGACGGTGGCCGTGGCCTTGCCCTCCTCCACCGTGATCACGCCGTCCTTGCCGACCTTCTCGACGGCCTCGGCGAGGAGCTTGCCGATCTCGGAGTCGTGGTTGGCCGAGATCGTGGCGACCGCCTCGGTCTGCTTGCGGTTCTCGAGCTTCTTCGAGAGCGCCTTCAGGGCGTCCACGACGGCCGCGACGGCCTTGTCGATGCCGCGCTTCACCTCGGTCGGGTTGGCGCCGGACGAGATCGCCTTGAGCCCCTCGCGGAAGATCGACTCGGCGAGCACCGTGGCGGTCGTGGTCCCGTCGCCGGCGACGTCGTTCGTCTTGGACGAGGCCTCGGTCACGAGCTTCGCGCCCATGTTCTCGAAGGGGTCGGGGAGCTCGACCTCCTTGGCGACCGTGACCCCGTCGCGGGTCACCGTCGGGCCGCCGTACGACTTCTGGAGGATCACGTTGCGGCCGGCGGGCCCGAGGGTCACGCGGACCGCGTCGGCGAGCTTCTTCGCCCCCGCGGCGATGCGGGCGCGGGCGTCGACGTCGTACAGGTACTGCTTGGACATGGGATCCGTCGCTCCTTCTCGTTCGGTGCGGGTCGTCGGCGGCGCCCCGTCGGGCGCCCGCCGTAGGCGCGGGAGGGCGTGGGAGGCCCGCCCGGGCTACTTCTCGTCGAGGATCGCGAGAACCTCGTTCTCGCGGAGGATCTTGAGGTCCTCGCCGTTCCACTTGACGTCCGTGCCGGCGTACTTGCCGTGGAGGACCACGTCGCCGACCTTCACGTCGAGCGGGAGGCGCTTGCCCTCGTCGGTGAGGCGCCCGGCGCCGATCGCGAGGACCTTGCCCTTCTGGGGCTTCTCCTTCGCGGTGTCGGGCAGGAGGATGCCTCCCGCCGTCTTCTCCTCGGCCTCGAGGGCGCGGACCACGATGCGATCGTCGAGCGGCTTGATGGCCATGTGCGTCGTTCCTTCTCGTCTTCGAACTCGGATGCGTTGCGTATCGGGAAACGTCTGCGACCGCCGCGGGGCAGGGTCGTGCGGGTAGCGTCGCGGGGGCGGCCTCGCCGAGCGAGGCGGCCCGCCGCGGTCTAGTAGTCCATGTCCTCGTCGTCCGCGCCGGGGCCGGCCGCCTCCTCCTTCTCCGGGGCGTCCGCGATGAGCGCGTCCGTCGTGAGCAGGAGCGTGGCGACGCTGACCGCGTTCTGGAGCGCGGCGCGGGTGACCTTGGTCGGGTCGATGATGCCGGCGGCGAACATGTCCACGTACTCGCCGGTGGCCGCGTCGAAGCCGGCCGAGCCCGTCGACTCGCGCACGCGACGGAGGACCACGTGGCCCTCGAAGCCGGCGTTGTCGACGATCGTGCGCAGGGGCACGGAGAGCGCGGCGCGCAGGGCCTGGACGCCCAGGGCGCGGTCGCCGTCGGCCTTCACCTTGTCGACCGCGGCCTCGGCGCGCACGAGGGCCGTGCCGCCGCCGGGGAGGATGCCCTCCTCCACGGCCGCGCGCGTCGCGTGGAGCGCGTCCTCGACGCGGGCCTTCTTCTCCTTCATCTCGGTCTCGGTCGCGGCGCCCACCTCGACCTGGGCGACGCCGCCCGACAGCTTGGCCGCCCGCTCCTGGAGCTTCTCCTTGTCGTAGTCGCTGTCCGTCGTCTCCATCTCCTTGTGGATCTGGCGGAGGCGCGCGGAGACGTCGGCGGCGGAGCCCGCCCCCTCGACGATGATCGTGTTCTCGCCGTCGATCGTGACCCGGCGGCAGGTGCCGAGGTCCTCGAGGCGGACCTTCTCGAGCTCGAGCCCGAGGTCCTTGAACAGCGGCTTCGCCTTCGTGAGGATCGAGAGGTCCTCGAGCATCGCCTTGCGGCGGTCGCCGTAGCCCGGCGCCTTCACCGCGACGCACGACAGGATCCCGCGCAGCTTGTTCAGCACGAGGGTGGCGAGCGCGTCGCCGTCGACGTCCTCCGCGATCAGGAGGAGGGGGCGGCCCGTCTTCGCGATCTTCTCGAGGAGCGGCACGAGGCGCGTGGCGGCCGAGATCTTGTCCTCCCACACGAGGATGTGGGGACGCTCGAGCACGCACTCCATGCGCTCGGGGTCGGTCACGAAGTGCGGCGAGAGGTAGCCGCGGTCGAATTGCATGCCCTGGATGACGTTCACGGTCGTCTCGAGGGTCTTGCCCTCCTCGACCGTGATCACCCCGTCCTTGCCGACCTTGTCCATCGCTTCCGCGATCATCTTGCCGACCTCGACGTCGCCGTTGGCGGCGATCGTGGCAACGGACTCGATGGAGCGCTTGTCCGAGGCGACCGGCTTCGACATCGACTTGAGGTGCGCGACGACCGCGTCGCTGGCCGCCCGGATGCCGCGGTTCAGCTCGGTCACGTTCGCGCCCGAGGCCGCGAACTTGTAGGCCTCGAGGAAGACGGCCTCCGCGAGCACGGTGGAGGTGGTCGTCCCGTCGCCCGCCACGTCGGAGGTCTTGGAAGCGGCCTCCTTGACGAGCTGGGCGCCCATGTTCTCGAAGGGATCCTTGAGGTCGATCTCCTCGGCGACGGTCACGCCGTCCTTCGTGATCGTGGGGCTGCCCCAGCCCTTGTCGATCACCGCGTTGCGCCCCTTGGGCCCGAACGTGACCTTGACGGCACGAGCGAGCTTCTGGACGCCGGCGCGAATCTTCTCGCGCGCAGCCTGGTCGAACTCGAGGATCTTCGCGGCCATTGGGATCCACCTCCGCGGGTACGGTCTCTCCCCTCTAAGCCAACCCCGTGCCGAGGGTCTCCTGTCCGACAACTCGTGAAATGACAAAGGGTTAGGATCGGCCGTCCTCCGCGAGCGAAGCCCGCCCCCTGACTTCTTGTCACCCCCGCCGGGCGGGCGTCGAGAAGGCCTGACAAGTTGTCATCGAGCACCGGCAACCCCAAGGAAGCGTCGGTTCCAACCGATCGTCGGAGAAGGGACGCCGATCCTTCCGGGGACGTTCCCATGAGGGGTATGTTGTGCCATGGTGGGCGGTTGATCGTCAGCGCCGCCGCGGAGCCCATATGAAGCGCACTCTCTGGATCCTGCCCCTCTCCCTCGCCGTGGCTGCCTGCAAGGGGGAGAGCGCTCCCAGGTCGACCTACTCGGCCAACCCCGGCCCGACAGGCTACAGCGCCCCCGCCCCGGGGATGCGCCGGCCCGGCAGCGCCTCGGCGAGGACGGCCCGCGCGGGATCTCCCGCGGCCCCCCCGCCCCGGACGCCGCCGCCGGTGGCGCGCACGGTCCCGATGCCGCCCCCGATGCCCCTGACCCCGCGCCCCGCGGCGCCGTCCATGCCCACGAGCGGGGCCTTCCGCTGGGCGTCTTCCCTCCGCGAGGCGCAAGATGCCGCCCGCGCGACCGGCCGGATGGTCTTCATCGAGACCGGGCGCCCCGCGTGCGGCAACTGCCAGGCCCTCCGGAACGATGTGATCCCCAACCCCTCCGTGAGCGGCGAGCTCGGTGCCGCCAGCGTCGGCTACTACACCGATTGCGACGCGGAGCCGAACGCGCAGGCCTTCCTGTTGCTCACGAGCAATCTTCCGAACGCGGCGACCCTGCCCCTCGTCGGGTTCTTCACGCCGGACCTGCGCTTCGTCCACGGCTACTCGGGTGGCCGCAACGTCGCGCGCTTCCGTCAGGAGATCGCGACGGCCCGGGCTGCGTACCAGCGCCTCGCCTCGCTCGACCGCCCCGGCTCCTCCATCGAGACGGCGGCCCTCCCGACGCGCAGCCTCGGCTCGCTTCCGGACGAGGAGCTCGCCGACGTGAG
>JAYTCP010000653.1:0-2139 GCA_043736435.1 Planctomycetia bacterium
TCGCGCTCGCCACCGGCGACCCCGACCGCTCGGTGCGCTGGAGCGCGGTCCTCGCGCTGTCCCGGCTCGACGACCCGTCGTCGGACGAGCTGCTGCTCGCGGGGCTCTCCGCGCAGGATCCCGAGGTCTGGACGTCGGCGCTCGCGGAGCTGCGCCGTAGGACCGACCTCGACCTCCCCCGCGACGTGGACGCGTGGCGGCGGGAGCTCGTCGTCCGTCGTCGGAGTCAGCGATGAGCCCGCGCCCCCCTCCCGCCGGGTCGGAGCCGCCTCCGGACGACGTCCCCGCCGTCCCCGCCGTCCCCGCCGGGCCCGCCGGTTTCCCTCGCACGGCCCGCGCGCTCCGGGACGCGCTGGCGGCCCACGGCGTCGCGCCCGCGAAGCGCCACGGGCAGTGCTTCTTGACCGACGTCCAGGCCATCGACGCGATCGTGCGCGACGCCGAGATCGGCCCCGCGGACGCCGTGCTCGAGGTGGGCACAGGCACGGGCCTCCTGACCCATGCGCTCACCGAGGCCGGGGCGTCCATCGACACGTACGACATCGACCCGCGCGTCCAGGCGCTCGCCCGCGGCTTCCGCGCATGGCCCGATCGCGTGCGCTTCCATCTCGTCGACGTGCTCGAGGGGAAGCGCACGCTCGCGCGGCCGTTCCTCGACGCCCTCTCGCTCGCGCGCGCCCGTCGGCCCGCGGGGCCCGTGAAGGTCGTCTCCAACCTGCCCTACAACGTGGCCACCTCGTTCCTTCTCTCGCTGCTCGCGCTCCCCGACCCGCCGGACACGATCACGGTCATGGTCCAGCTCGAGGTGGCCGAGAAGCTGCTCGGTCAGACCGGGCACGACGACTACGGCCCCCCCTCGATCCTTCGCGCGCTCCACGCGGAGGGCCGCATCCTCCGGCGGTTCCCGCCCCAGGTGTTCTGGCCCATGCCGGCCGTGCGCTCGGCCCTCCTGCGGCTCGTCCCCCGCCGCCCCCCGGACCTGCGACCTGAAGAGGACCGGCCCTTCTCCGAGTTCCTGCTCGCCGTGTTCAGCCGTCGACGGAAGGTGATCTCGTCCGCGCTGCGGACGGCGCGCCCGGCGCTGTCGGCGGAGGCCGCGGCGGCGGCCCTCGTGGCGGTGGGCCTCGACCCCCGCATCCGTCCCGAGGACGCCTCGCCGACGGCCCACCGGGACCTGTTCCGGGCGACGCTCACGGCTGGTGGCCGCGAGCCGGCACCAAAGGGGACCGCCCTGCACCCGGACTGATCGTGTCCATTGGGGCCCTTCGCGCGTTGTTAGGGAGGCCCCGGCACAAGGGGGCGCTGTCTCCCTCCGGCGGCAGACTGCCCGACCTGACCGCTGGCGGGCTGGCTGACCCCGGTCCGCCCGTCCCGCCCCGGCGCACGCTGGACCGCATCCTGTAACTATGGGGGCAGCTTCACGCTGGCCCCCGTTCTCCCCCCGGACCCGGATTGGAAGCCGCGCGTGAAGGGTCAGATCCCCCAGGACGTCATCGACCGGGTGCTCGCCGCCCACGACATCGTGGACGTGGTCGGGCGCCACCTCCCCCTGAAGAAGATGGGCCGCGCCTGGAAGGCTCTCTGCCCGTTCCACGAAGAGAAGACCCCCTCGTTCAACGTGAACCCCGAGCGGGGCACCTTCAAGTGCTTCGGGTGCGGGAAGGGGGGGAACGCGTTCGGCTGGCTCATGGAGAAGGAGGGGCTCTCCTTCCCCGAGGCGGTGCGGGCGCTGGCGGCGGAGAAGGGCATCGTGGTCCCCGACTCGGGCGGGCGGCGCGAGCCCACCTCGGGCACCCGCATCGAGGACCTGCGGAAGGTGCTCGCCCTTGCGCAGGACCTGTTCACCCGAACCCTCGCCTCGCCGGCGGGCGATGCGACGCGGGCCTATCTCCTCCAGCGCGGCTTCCCCCCGCCGGCGGTGCGCGAGTTCGGCATCGGGCTCTCGCCCGCGAGCTGGGACGGGCTGATCCAGGCGGCGCGAGGGAAGGGCATGTCGGAGACCGTCCTACAGGAGGCGGGGCTCGTCATCGAGCGGGAGGGCAAGTCCGGCCACTACGACCGCTTCCGGGGCCGGCTCATGTTCCCCATCGCCGACGCCCAGGGCCGCATCGTCACGTACGGGGCGCGCGCCATGGCCCC
>JAYTCP010000654.1:0-4467 GCA_043736435.1 Planctomycetia bacterium
GAGAGGGCGAGGGCCCGCGCCCGCTCCTGCGCCGAGAGATAGCGGTTGCGCGACGACATCGCGAGGCCGTCGAGCTCGCGCACGGTCGGCGCCACGAGCACCTCTCCCGGGAGGTCGAGGTCTCTCGCGAGGCGGCGCACCACGGCCACCTGCTGCGCGTCCTTGCGCCCGAACCAGGTCCGGTCGGGGCGCACGCGCAGGAGGAGCTTCGTCACGACGGTGGCGACGCCGCGGAAGTGGCTCGGGCGCGCGGCCCCCTCGAACCCCTGCGTGACCCCGAGGACGTCGACGTGGGTCGAGAAGCCGGCCGGGTAGACGTCGTCCCTCGCGGGCGCGTACACCGCGTCCACCCCCTCGCGGCCGAGGAGGGCGAGGTCGGCGTCGAACGTGCGGGGGTAGCGGGCGAGGTCCTCGCCCGGCCCGAACTGGAGGGGATTCACGAAGAGGCTGACCACCACGGCGTCGCACGCGGCCCGCGCGCGACGCACGAGGCTCGCGTGGCCCTCGTGGAGCGCGCCCATGGTGGGCACGAAGCCCACGGTCCCCTCGACCGCCGCGCGGAACCCCTCGAGGGCGCCGCGGTCGTCGAGGACCACGGGCAGGGCGGAGGAGGGCCGCGGAGGGATCGCGAGGTGCGCGATCGCCCGCAGGCCGGCGAACGCGGCGGGCGTGCGCGCGCGCAGGCGCGCCGCATGCACGAGGACCGGGGCGCCCGTCCGCGCCACGGGAGCCTCCGGCGCCACGTCGGCCCACGGCCCGAGGGTGAAGGCGCGGTCGAGGGCGGTCGGGTGCGGGAGCACGAGGTCGACCTCGGAGACGGTGCGGTCCCCGTACGCGAGGAGGTCGAGGTCGATCGTGCGGGGGCCGTCCCGCACCTCGCGCACCCGCCCGCCGGCGTCCTCGATGCCCCGCAGCCGGCCCCAGAGGGCCCGTGGCGAGAGCGTCGTGCGCACCTCGGCGACCCCGTTCCAGTAGTCGCCCTGGGGCGGCCCCCCCACCGGCGGGTTCTCGTACACGGGCGAGACCGCGGCGAGGCGAACGCCCGGCGTCGCCGCCATGGCGGCGAGGGCCGCCTCGAGGTGCGCGCGCCGGTCTCCGACGTTGCTGCCGAGCGCGACGAACGCGCGCTCGGCGGTCGCGGCCGTCATGACGACGCCGCCCCGTCCTCGGACGACGGGACCTCGTCGTCGTCCTCCTCGTCCTCCGCCTCGTCCACGGCCCAGCGCGGCCGTCCGAAGAGCCAGCCCGAGAGGAAGAACAGCGGTCCCGACACCGCGTAGAGCACGAACACGCCCGCTAGGGTGGCCTCGGGCGCCTCGACGGCCAGGAAGACGGCCAGCAGGAGGAACACCGCGACGAACGGGGACCGGGCGCCGGACAGGTACCGGTTCATCACGTGGGTGAAGGCGAAGCGGCTGATCATCAGCACGCCGAGCACGGGCGCGCCGACGATCAGGCCCCACGCGACGGGGTCGAACACGAACTCGTGCCGCAGCAGCACGATGGAGGCGATGACGCCTGCGGCGCCCGGGCTCGGGAGCCCACGGAAGACGCGGGTCACGTGGTGCGGCACGGTGACGCGCGCGGACTCCACGTTGTAGCGCGCGAGCCGGAGGGCGGCGCCCAGGACGTAGACCATCGCGAGGACCGTCGCGACCTTCGGCGGCAGCCACGGGAGGGCGTGCTGCGAGATCGACTTCGCGAGCAGGGCGGGTGCCACGCCGAACGTGATCATGTCGGCCAGGCTGTCGAGCTCGGCGCCGAACGCGCTCTCCGCGCCCGTCAGGCGGGCCACGCGCCCGTCCAGGGCGTCGCAGACCATGCCGACGAAGATCATCCAGGCCGCCTTGACCCAGAGCTGCTCCTGGGCCGCGCCCGCGGGCATCCCCCACGCGTCCACCGCGTAGGAGATGGCGAGGAAGCCGGCCAGCACGTTGCCGAGCGTGATGAGCGTCGGCAGGACCTGGACCACCACGAGGCGGGGGCGCCGGCGTCGCGGGAGTGTGGGCGGCAGCGACGATTGGAGGACGGGGCGCATGCCGGTTCGCAGTGTACCCCTCGGCCGGGCGGGAGCCCGGGGCCCGACCGCACCTGACGGGACGCGAACGGCCCGCAGGGCCAGGCTCGCGGTGCAGACGGCCGACCCTGCGGATCCGGAGCCCCCGCGACCCCCCGAGGCTTCACCGCGGCGGCGGCCCCCGCTACGCTCGTCCCCCATGAGCCAGCCCACCATCGCCCGCGTCCTCGCCCGGGAGATCCTCGACTCCCGCGGCAACCCCACGGTGGAGGCGGAGGTCCACGTCTCGACGGGCGCCGTGGGCCGCGCCATGGTCCCGAGCGGCGCGAGCACCGGCGCCCACGAGGCCGTCGAGCTGCGCGACGGCGGGAAGCGCTACGGCGGGAAAGGCGTCCAGAGGGCCGTGGCCAACGTCGGCGGCGCGCTCGGCAAGGTCGTCGCCGGCCGCGACGCCCTCGACCTCGCCGGGCTCGACGCCGCGATGCGGGCGGCGGACGGGACCGAGAACCTCGGCCGGCTCGGGGCGAACGCCGTCCTCGCCGTCTCGTTGGCGGCCGGGCACGCGGCGGCCGCGACCGTCGGGCTGCCTCTCTACCGCTTCCTCGGGGAGCGGTTCGGCGCGAAGGAGTGGCGCCTCCCCGTCCCGATGCTCAACGTGCTCAACGGCGGGGCGCACGCGGACAACGGCCTCGACGTCCAGGAGGTCATGGTGGCGCCCGTCGGGCTGCCCACCTTCGCGGAGGGCCTCCGGGCCGGCGCCGAGATCTACCAGGCCTTGAAGGGGATCCTCCGGTCGAAGGGCGCCTCCACGGCGGTCGGGGACGAGGGCGGGTTCGCGCCGCGGCTCGGGAGCAACGCGGCGGCCATCGAGGCGGTCGCCACGGCGGTCGGCAAGGCCGGCTACGTGCTGGGCAAGGACGTGGCCCTCGCCCTCGACGTCGCGGCGACGGAGCTGTACGGCGACGGGTCGTACCGGTTCGAGGGGCGCCGGGTCACCGCCGCCGACCTCGTCTCGATCTACGAAGGTTGGTGCTCGAACCATCCGATCTACTCCATCGAAGACGGCCTCGCGGAGGACGACTGGGACGGCTGGTCGATCCTGTCGAGGCGGCTCGGAGCGAAGGTGCAGCTCGTCGGCGACGATCTCTTCGTGACCCAGAAGGCCCGCCTCGCGCGCGGGATCTCCCTAAAGATCGCGAACGCGATCCTCGTGAAGCCCAACCAGGTGGGCACGCTCTCGGACACGATCGACACGGTCGCGACGGCGTACGCCGGGGGCTACGGGGCCGTGATGTCCCACCGCTCCGGCGAGACCGAGGACACGACGATCGCCGACCTCGCGGTCGCGCTGGGGACGGGCCAGATCAAGGCGGGCGCCCCCTGCCGCTCGGAGCGGGTGGCCAAGTACAACCGCCTGCTGCGCATCGAGACGGAGCTCGGCAGGGACGCCCGGTACGGGCGGCGCCCCGCATGACGCGCGGCGGCCCCGAGATGCTGCCGCCGGACCCGGTCCCGAGGGACCCCGGCCTGCCGGCGTGGGTCCTCCCGGTCTCGCTCCTCGGCCTCGCCATCCTCCTCATCTCCACCCTGCCTGCCCTGGTGGCGCGGCGCCGCCTCGAGCGCGCCGAGGCGCGCCTGGTCGAGGACCTGCGGGAGATGGAGGAGAAGACGCGGCGGACCGACCGGGACCGGCGCGCGATCGACTCGGACGAGTACGTGATCGACCGCGCGATGCGCGAGCTCCTCGAGCCGGGGCCGCGCGTCGCGCAACCGAAGGTGCGGGGCGGGTCCTAGCCCGAGGCGGGGATCGCGGCGCTCCGCCGCGGGCCCGTCGAGTACGATCCGGGCGCGGCCATGCGCATCCCGAAGCACCCCCTGCCCGTGCTGGTGCTCGCGCTGTGCGCGGGCCCCTTCGTGCCGCGGGCTTGGGCCGGCGACTCCGGCCCCGTCGCGCCCGCCGAGGGACCGAAGGAGAACGCATCCTACGTCCCCGACGACGACGAGCGCGTGCGCGGCGAGCTCCAGACCGTGGACGCCGCCGTCGCTGCGAAGGACTGGGGCACGGCGGTGCGCGGGCTCCAGCGCATCGTGGAGATGGGGCGGCAGCTCGTGGCCCCGGCGGGCGAGCCGGGCGTGTTCGAGGGGGCCTCGATCGTCGCCCAGCACCGCGTCGCGCGGCTGGGAGCCCCCGCCTTCGCCGCCTACGAGCACGAGTTCGGCGGGGCCGCCGCGGACCTCCTCGCGACGGGGATCGAGCTCCGCGACCCGGCCCGCCTCGCGCGGGCGGTGGAGCAGTACCTGCCCACGGCGGCCGGCCGGCGCGCCGCCCTCCTGATCGCGGACCTCGCCCTCGAGGCCGGCGACGTGGACGGCGCCCTCGGCGCGCTGGAGCGCCTCGAGGACCTCGAGGAGACGGCCTCCCCCGACCTCGCCCCCGCGTTCGCCCCCTA
>JAYTCP010000655.1:0-1560 GCA_043736435.1 Planctomycetia bacterium
GGGCTCGAGCGGGTCCGCCGCCGGGACGTCGCGCTCCGGCGGACCACGACGGGCCCGGACGGCGCCTTCGTCCTCGACGGCCTCGACGTGGCCGTGCCGGTCGCGTTGGCGATCGCCGGCCAGGGGTTCGCGCCGACCGTGCGACGCGTCCTCTTCACGGAGGTCGGCGAGGCCGCGATCGCCGTCACCCTCGCGAAGGGCGGGCGCATGCGCGTCGGGTTGAGCGATCCCTCCGGCGCCCCCGTCTCGGGGGCCTCCATCGAGCTGGTCGACGCCCGATCCGGAGCACGGGTCCTCGACGTCGCCTTCCGCGCGTCGCTCGGAGGCCTGCTCGGCTCCACCGACGACCTGCGCCGGGCGGGGGACGCGCTGATGCTCGAGGATCCGGGCAAGCCCGGCAGCTACCGGATCGGGCCCCTGGAGCCGGGACCGTACGACGTCTTCTTCGCCTGCCCCGGATTCCGACCCGGCCGTCAGAAGCTCACGGTGCCGGATGCGGAGCCCGAGGACCCGTCGAGCCCCGTCCGACCGCTGGCCCTCTCGAGCCTGGAATGGCAGGTGACCCTCGAGCCGGAGCCGCCTCCCGCCGACGGCAAGTAGAACCTCCGTTCCGCCGACGGCGCCTCACCGTGTATAGTCCGCGGCGCTGGAGCGACGCATGCCGACGTACACGTACGACGAACGGGTGAAGGTCTGTGCCGCGATGGAAACTGCCGGGGCGGCGAAGTGTCCCCGGTGCGGCGCCCCCGTCGAGACGCACCGCCTCCAGACGACGCAGGACAAGCTGCTCAAGCGCATCGGAAAGCCGTTGTATCGCTGCTCCGCGCCCCGGTGCGGGTGCGAGTGCACTCCGCTGAGCCACCTGACGGCGCCGCCGCTGACGCAGCCGCCGCCCTCCCCGCCACCGGCCGGCGGCGCTCCCCCGAGCCCGCCGCCGACGTAGGGCCGCCGAGCGGCCGCGGGCGCATCCCCCCCTCACCGCGGCCGACCGATCAGCGCGGCCGGCGGGTCAGCACCGTGCCGGTGACGGCTTCCGTGCCCTCGCCGGCGCCGCCGGAGCTCAGGTCGGACGGGCCATCGTCCGCGCCGGGCCTCTCCGCCTTGCGGGCCGCGCGGGCGCGCTCGGACTCGATCGTGCGCAGGGTCGCGGGCGTGACGTCGCCCGTGGGGTACTTGCCGTCCATACAGGCCATGCAGAAGGCGTGGATGCGCTTCGTGGGGCCCTTCACGGCCTTCACCATCTTCTCGATGGTCATGTACACGAGCGCGTCGGCGCCGACCGCCTCGGCGATCTTGTCGCTCGACTTCAGGCGTCGCGCAATGAACTCGTGGCGCGTCTGCATGTCGACGCCGTACACGCAGGGGTACTTGATGGGGGGGGCGGAGACGGCGAGGTAGACCGCCTTCGCGCCGGCGTCGCGCACCATGCGCACGACCTCGCGGGTCGTGGTGCCGCGCACGATGCTGTCGTCGACGAGGAGGATCTTCTTGCCCTCGATCTCGAGGGGCAGCGGGGTCAGCTTCGCGCGGACGCTCTTCGTGCGGTTGGCCTGGCCCGCC
>JAYTCP010000656.1:0-1911 GCA_043736435.1 Planctomycetia bacterium
CGGGTCGCCGAGGTCGGTCACCTCGTGCCCGTGGGCGACGAGCACGTCGCGGACGAGGGAGCGCACGGCGGCCTCGTCCTCCACGAGGAGCACCCGGCAGCGCTCGGCTCCGGCGCGACGCGGGGGGGCGGGCGGCGCGACGGGCGCACCCGGGTGGGCGGGCGCGCCGGCGAAGGGGGCCTCCACCTCCGGGAGGAGCACGTCGAACGTCGAGCCCTTCCCCGGCGCGCTCCGTACGACGATCCCGCCCCCGTGCCCCCGGACGATCCCGTAGACGGTCGAGAGTCCGAGGCCGTTCCCCTCCCGCGCGGCCTTCGTCGTGAAGAACGGCTCGAACGCGCGCGCGAGCGTCTCGGCGTCCATCCCCGTGCCCGTGTCGCGGACGGAGATGCACCCGTGGCGTCCCGGCACCATGGGTTCGTGGGCCGCGGCGGCCTGGGGCGACACGGTCCGCCGCGACGTCGAGAGGGTCACGACGCCGCCGTCGGGCATGGCGTCCTGCGCGTTCACGACGAGGTTGAGGACCACCTGGTCGAGCAGGGCCGGGTCCGCCTTCACGTGCACGCCCGTCGGGTCGAGGTCGAGCTCGATGCGCACGTCCTCGCGGATCGTCCGGCGCAGGATCCCCACGAACGCACGGACCTGGGCGCCGAGCTCGATCGTTATCGGGGCGAGAGGCTGTCGCCTCCCGAACGCCAGGAGCTTGCCCGTGAGGTCCTGGACCCGGCGCGCGGCCCGGGCGATCTCCTCGAGCCAGCCGCGCGCCCGTCCCGGGGCGGGCCCCTCCTCGAGGGCGAGCCCCGCGTAGCCCAGGATGGGCGTCAGCAGGTTGTTGATGTCGTGGGCGATGCCGCCGGCGAGACGCCCGACCGACTCCATGCGCTGCGTCTGCGCGAGCTGGGACTCGAGCCGCTTGCGCTCGGCCTCGGCGCGGACGCGGTCCGTCAGGTCCACCAGCACGCCGAGGATCCCGACGAGCCTCCCACCCTCCCGCACCGGCGCCAGCACCTCGAGCACCCGGCGCCCGCCGCCCTCGCCGCCGTCGTCGGCCTCGCCGCGCACCACCTCGCCCGAGAGGGCCCTCGCGATCTTCGGACCAAGCTCGCGCCCGAGGGCCTCGGGCAGCGTGGTCGAGAGCGGGGTCCTCCCGCGTTGGTCGCCCCACGCCACGCGGCTCGCGGCGTTCTGCATGACGCAGGCGAGCCGGTCGTCGAGGAGGAAGAGCTCGAAGGGCAGGTGGTCGAACGCCGTGGCGAGGCGCGCCTCGCTGCGGCGCAGCGCCGACGCCGCGGCCTCGCGCTCGTCCACCGCCGCGCCGAGGAAGAGGCCGAGGCAGGTGACGACGCCCACGAACACCTGGAGATCCACCAGGCCGGCCAGGCCCGTCCCCACGTCGAAGGGCCCGAGCTGGTGGACCGTGCCCACGGCGGCGATCGCGGCCACGACGAGGCTCACCCGCGCGGCGCCGCGCATCCCGAAGCGCAGCGCGCCCCAGGTCAACGCGGGGAGGACGAGGTAGGCGAGCGGGTGGCGTCCCGCGACGGAGGAGAAGGGAAGGCAGAACACGACGGTGGTCGAGAGGGTCGCGAGCGTGAGGAGCGCGAGCCCCTCGAGGTGGCTCCTGCGCGGGGCCGTTCCGGGACGTGCCGCGCCGCCGACGACGAGCAGGGGCGCCAGCGCCAGGATGCCGAGGTAGGTCGACGGGAGCCGGGCCAAGCACTGGTGGAGGATCTCGCCGACGTCGTAGCCCACCGCGAGCATGTAGGTGCCGAGGCCCAGCACGACCGCCACCAGCGTCGCCGGGACCGCCGCCGGGCCGAGGATGCGCAGCACGCCGCGCATGCCGATCGCCCCGGGTGTCGGCCCGAGGGTCGCGCGCAGGTACAGGCCTCCCAGCGCCATCCCCGCGAC
>JAYTCP010000657.1:0-3843 GCA_043736435.1 Planctomycetia bacterium
GGAGGGCAGCCCCGAAGCCGATGCACCGCAGACCAAGACGCTCGCGTTCGAACGGATGGCAGCGTTCCTCGCCTGGCACTCCCACGTGATGATCGCGCTGTGGAACGGGCAGGCGGGCGCGCCCGGGGGCACGACCGACTCCGTAGAGTGGTTCACCGGCGCGTCGACGCCTTCCTTCGCGCCCTGCGACGACTGCATCGACGCGCCCGACGGCCTGCTCCTCCTGCGCGTCCACACGCCGCGCGCGAGCCCCGACCGTGCCCCGATGGATGCGCGCGAGGTCGAGGGCCGGCTCGACCCGCAGCGCGCGACGAAGGTGCTCCGCCAGATCGAGGGCTTCAATCGCGACGTCGTGGACCACGGCATGAAGGCGTCCGCGCCGGTGGAGCCCGAGCCGGCCGAGGTCATCCCCTATCGGGCGACCCACGCCGCGGCGGACGGGCTCTCGGGGAAGGTCTACCGCAAGGAGATGGGGCGTTCCGCCCTCACCCTGCTGGCACTCGTGATCGGCTCGGTCCTCGCGTTCGAGGGGTTCTCCCACGTATGGCCTGACGCTTGGGGGCTGTTCGCGCTCTACGTGCTCCTCTCCGTCGTCGCGTACCGGTTGATCCGGGGCCTGCGCGCGCGCGAGGTCGAGGAGCGCGATCTCGTCTACCGCTCGTTCGCGGAAGCGCTCCGGGTCCAGGGCGCCTGGGCCACCGCGGGACTCGACGACTGGGTGGGCGACCACTACGTGCCCCAGCACCACAACGAGCTCGAGTGGGTCCGTCAGGCGATGAAGGGGCTCCACGCGCTGTCCGCCTGCGCGCGAGGCGCACCGCGGCCTCCGGACGCAGCCCGCATCCGGAAGGTCGTCGACACCTGGGTGAACGATCAGGGGGCCTGGTTCCGGCGCAAGCAGCACGAGCTCCACGAGAAGGCCGAGAGGTTCGAGGGGTGGGCTCACGCGGCCACGTGGCTCGCGGCCGGGCTCTCAGGTCTGTTCCTGCTCGTGCTGGTGCTCGTAAGGACGCACGCGCTCCCCCACGGGTGGGCGGGGCACGACGTCCACAACGGGGTGCTCGTGGCCATCGTCCTGTCCCTCGCCGGCGCCGGCCTGCTCCACCAATGGGCGCGGTGGAGGAGCTACGCGATCGCGGGCAAGGGCTACGCCGACGCGGCGCAGCTGTTCGAGCGGGCGGGCGCCGAGCTCGAGGCGCGCCTTCGGGCCGGCACGCCCGCGGACCTCGGCCGGGCCCAGCAGGTGCTGCGCGTGCTCGGGGAGTCGGCGCTGGCCGAGAACACGAGCTGGCTCCTCAGCCACCGCGACCACGTCCTCGAGATTCACGGGCACTGACCGTTCGCGTCTGTGAAGGAATCGAAGATTCCTTCACGGCCGCGAAGGGCGGGCCCGAAGGGTCCGCCCGCCGAGCGGGTTTCCGGGGGGCATTGCCCACCGGAAACCGAGCGAAGGCGATTTCTTCACAAGATCCGACACGCTGGGTCGGTTCTGGCCCCGGTCCGGGGACCGGTCGGCGATGCGGGGGGGGCGCCCGCGGGCGTCCCTCACCCGATCGCGACCGGCCGAGGAAGAGACCTTGGCGTCGGCGCCGGGGCCCCGCGCATCTCGCGCGGGGAAGCCGTCGTTGCGCTTCCGTCTCGGTCTGTGCCTAGAATACCCCGGATTGCGGGACGCGTCGGGCCCCTGGTCCCGTACGCGCCTGCGTGAGCCCGGGCCGCGGTGGACGGGCCCCGTCAGGGCCCGGTAAGGTGGCGGCTCCTCCCTTGGTCCCGGGACCCGTGATGCCCGCCGATCCGTCGCAGAAGCCGCCCGCGCCGGGCACTCCGGCCCCGCACCGGATCCCGCCGAAGCCGGCCGGAGGCCCCGTGCCGCCCGTTCGGCCGGGTGCGACCGTTCCGCCGGTGGTGCCCGCGAAGCCCGTGGTTCCCGTGAAGCCCGTGGTTTCGGCGAAGGCCGTCGCGCCGATCCCCGTGAAGCCGCTGGCTCCGGTCGCAGTCAAGCCCGTCGCGCCGACTCCCCTCGCGCCCAGGCCCGTCGCGCCGCCCGTCGCCGCGAGGTCGATCACGCCCGCGCCTGCGGCGGCGAGCGCGCCTTCCGCGCCGACGGCGGCCCCCGCTCCCGCACCCGCGCCGACGTCCGGCGCCCCCGCCGCCGAAAACGACGCGAAGCCCTCGGGCCCCGTCGCACCGGTGAAGCCCACGACCGTCAAGCCGAAGGGGCTCCAGACGCGGAGGGCCGTCGCGGGCCCCGACCCGCACCTCGGCAGGATCCTCGGGCGCTGCCGCATCGACGCGAAGATCGGCCAAGGCAAGACGGCGACGGTCTACCGCGCCGAGCACACCGCACTCGGCCGCCTGGTCGCGGTGAAGATCCTCCTGCCCGAGGTGCTCGAGCACCCCCAGCTCGTGGCGAAGTTCGAGGCCGAGGCCCGCGCGATCGCGCGCCTCGACCACCCGAACGTGCTCAAGATCTACGACGTGTTCGTGGAGGGGAGCAACCACGGGATCGTGATGGAGCTCCTCGAGGGCGAGAACGTCCTCGACGTGGTCACCAACGACGGGAAGCTCGAGCCCGAGGACGCGCTCCGCATCGTCCGCCAGGCCGCCGCGGGCCTCGAGGCCGCGCACGCGAAGGGCATCGTCCACCGGGACGTGAAGCCGCAGAACCTCGTGATCCTCGAGGACGGCACCGTCAAGCTCGTGGACTTCGGCCTGGCCACCGACACCGACGCCGACACCGAGGCCTCGACGGGCCGCATCGGCACGCCTCACTACATGGCGCCGGAGGTGTGCGAGGCGAAGGGCGGCGGCCCGCCGAGCGACGTGTACAGCCTGGGCGTCTCGCTCTACCACCTCCTCGTCGGCCAGCCCCCCTACGCAGGCAGGGACCTCAAGGGCATCCTCGCCGGGCACGTGGAGGCGCGACCCCTCGAGCCCGAGAAGCAGGTTCGCGGGCTCTCGCCCGCGCTCGGCGACCTCGTGCGGAGCATGACGAAGCGCGACCCGCTGACGCGCTTGACGCTGGGCGAGGTGATCGAGAAGGTCGATCACCTCGGCGGCGAAGCCCTCAAGAAGGACCTGAAGGTCCGGGTGCGCCGCCGCCGACGGCACACGCTCGCCTCCGGGTCGGCCAGGTCCAAGGGCATCCCGGTGGTGCCCCTCGTGCTCGCCCTCGTCGGCATCGTGATCGCGGTGCTGGTCTTCTCGAAGAAGAGCCCGTCGCGCCCCACGACGCCCCCGCCCGGGCCCGAGGCCCGCGAGCCGGACGCCCCGCCCGCGCCGCCGGCACCGCTTCCGCCCACGCCGGGCACGCCACCGGGCATGGAGGAGCCCCCGCCGCCCGAGACCGAGGCCGAGCGCAAGGCCCGGGAGGCGAAGGAGGCCGCGGACAAGAAGGCCTCGAGGGCGGCGCTCTCCCGTCAGGCGCAATTGGCCTTCGACGAAGCGGTCGACTTCGCGCGCCGCAACGAGGGCGACAAGAACTCGGTGATCCAGACGTACCGGGTCATGTGGCGCTCGTTCCCGGAGCTCCCGCAAGGCAAGGAGGCGAAGCGGCGGGCGACCCTCATCGAGCTGGGGGAGATGCACCCCCACCCCGACAAGTCGTTCGCCGAGAAGACGGCCGTGGATGCGGCGTGGGACGCCTGGGTAGCGAGCCGCATCCGGTTCGAGACGCTGGTCACCGGGCACCTCTACGACGAGGCCATCGCCCTCGTCCCGCCGCCCATCGACGACGCCGAGGGCAAGCTGTCCGAGGACGTCGAGTTCCATCGGAGGCTCGCGAAGGACCTGCTCGCGTTCCGGGCGTTCCTCGTCGCCGAGGTCAACGCGATGAAGGGCCCC
>JAYTCP010000658.1:0-2376 GCA_043736435.1 Planctomycetia bacterium
TTCCTCGTCGCCCCGAAGATGGACCAGGTCCTGACCACGGACGCGGCGGTCGTGAAGCTCGACCTCCGCCAGTACGAGGTCGGCCCCGACGCCAAGGCCGGCGGCCCCCACGTCCACTTGATCCTCGACGACGAGCCCTACCGGGCCATCTACGCGGACGGCCTCTCGGACGGCGTGAGGCTCGAGAAGCTCTCCGAGGGGACCCACGTCCTGCGCGCCTTCCCGAGCGCGGGCCCGAAGGACGACAAGGGCGCGCTTCACCACGAGTCACGGAAGAACGAGGGCGCCTTCACCTGGGTGCGCTTCCACGTGAAGAGCCGCGGCGGCCCCCTCGACCTGGCGGCGATCGACCCGACGACGAAGCCGACGCTCACCTTCAGCCGCCCCAAGGGCGAATACGTCGCCGGCAGCCCCGACCACGCGCGCTTCCTGATCGACTACTTCGTCACGGGCTGCACGCTCTCCGCGAACGGATTCCACGTCGTCGCCACGCTCGACGGCAAGAAGGTCGGCACGTTCTCCGCTTGGGAGCGCTTCATCCTCCCCGAGCCGCCCACGGTCGGCGAGCACACCCTGAAGCTCGAGCTCCTCGACCGCGAGGACGTCGTCGTCGAGGGCCCGTTCAACGCCACCGAGCGCAAGTTCAAGATCGTCGAGAAGAAGTAGGCCGCGCGAGAGGGGCGACGCTCTCGGTCACGGGGTGGAGGTCGGGTGCCTGGGCCGCAGGCCCAAAGGGGGCGGGGGCGGGGAACCGGGTCCGCCCCCGACCGGCCGCTCGAGGATCTCCTGCAGCGGGGCGTAGCCGAGGCTCGTCCAGAAGGCCTGCGACGCCTCGTTCTGCGCCACCACCTGCAGGCGGACCGCCTCGGCGCCGCGCTCGAGGAGCAGGTCGAACAGACGCCCCGCCAGGCGCCGGGCGACGCCCTTCCGCCGCCGCGCGGGGACGACGAAGCAGTCGGTCACCTGCCCGATCCGCGCGCGGGCGCCCAGGCCGTCGCCCTGGGTCAGCACGCCCGCCGCGTAGCCGACGACGAGCCGCTGCCCCTCCTCGGCGACGAGCACGACGCGGTTCGGGTCGTCCACCCAGGAGACGAAGGAACGGCTCATGTGCTCGGCGGCATCGGGGTGCACCGCGAACCGCGCGTCGATCCGCGCGTTCTCGGTGGTCATCGCCTGGAAGAGGAGGAGCAGGCTCGCCACGTCGCCGCGACGGGCGGCCCGGATCGGGACGGCGTCCATGGTCAGCGCTCCCCCGCGGCGGTCCTCTCGAGGACGCGCATCCACGGCGTGAAGCCGAGGGCCCGGAAGAGCCCGAGGCTCCCGTCGTTCCGGGCGGGCACGGGCGCCCGGAGCACGGCCGCCCCGCGGCGCACGAGCGCGTCGACGAGGCCGGCGAGCATCACGCGGCCGTGGCCCTTCCCCCGCGAGGCCGGCACGACGAAGCACTCGGAGACCTCGCCCACGTGCTGCACCCGGAAGACGGGGGGCCACACGGAGATCAGGCCCGTCGCGTACCCGAGCAGCGGGGCGTCCTCGCCCGCGGGCACGAGCGCGAGCGGGTCCTCGACGACGAGGACCACGCGATCGTCCTGTCCCCACCAGGCGGCGACGGAGGCCCCGACGCGGTCGCGCGCGTCGTCCGCGAGCCGCAGGCGCGGCTCGAGGCGCGCCGTCTCGGCGAGATACCAGAGTCGCAATTCCCCGAGGCGCGGGAGGTCGCCGCGCCGGAGGGGCCGCACGTGGGCTGCGTTTGTCTGGACCATGGCGCCCTCGAAGCGGCCGTCCGCCTCGACCCTAGGGAACGCGACGGCCCTACCTTCGCACGGGGGGCCCTCCGGCGCGAGGGGTCAGTGTCCTGCGCCCGGGGTCCGTCTTCTGGGGGTCGGTCCGACCCCGCCGCCCCCACGCTCCGCGCATCCACTACCAGCGCAACGTCACCGCGAACCCGCTGCCCCGCCAGCCGCGGATGAAGCTGGCCCCCCCGTAGTGGAGCCCCGTACGGTACCCGTACCGCCGGATCGGCGTCGCGTACCGTCCCCCGTACGACCCGCCGTAGGAGAGTCCCCCGTAGTAGGTAGGGGGGAACCAGAGGCCCGTGGGGTCGTAGGAGTCCGGGGGCGGCGGCGGCGGCGGGGCGGCCAGGTCGCGCTCGATCAGCTCGCGCACCTCGCGCACGCGGGTGTTGGCGGGCTCGAGCACCTGGGCGGCGCGCAGGAGGTCGCGGGCGCGGTCGAAGCGCCGCCACTGCCGCTCGAGGTCGGCGAGGTCGAGGTAGGTCGCCGTCAGCAGGGAGACCACCTCGACGTCGCGCTTCTCGATCTCGTCACGGCGCTCGCCCGCGACGCCCCGCGCCGCGGCGAGCGCGCGGCGGGCGCT
>JAYTCP010000659.1:0-2755 GCA_043736435.1 Planctomycetia bacterium
AGCGAGTCGCGGAGGCCCTTCCCCGTGTACATCGACCCTCCCATCCCCGCGAAGAACGGCTCCATGGCCGGTCGGAGGGACGCGGGAACGGGGGTCGGATCGAGGCCGCCCCAGTCCGTGTACGCGCCTTGGATCTCCAGCCCCAGTCCCCGCATCGCGTGCCCGAGGATCAGGCTCGGGCTCCCCGTCTTCGCCACCTCGTCCCACCCCTGCGCCTCCGCTCCGATCGCGAGCGGATCGTCGAGCACGCGGTTCACGACCTCGAGTCGGAACGGGTCGTCGATGGGCCTCTTCTGGAACCGAAGGTCCTTCCGATCGCAGTTGATCGCCTCGAGCCCGCGGTCGATCAGCGCGAGCTCCGACGGGGTCCAGAAGGGGACGACGATTTCAGGGGGCGGCGGGGGCGCGGCCGGCGGCGGCTCCCCCGCGCGCGCAGAAGCGCGTACCGCGAGGGCGCAGACGAGGAACGCCGACACGGCTCGACGGGTGCGCATGTGCCTGAAGGTACGGTATCGGTCTCGTTCCCGCCACGTGGCGGAAACGAGACCGGTACCGTACGTTCATGTTCTTCGGCGCGCGGCGACCGGCGCCGGCACCAGCACGCCCATGTCGCTGCTGAAGCCGGGTCCGAGAGCGGAGTAGAGACCGGGCCCCGAGGGCTCGGGCGTCTCGCGCAGGATCTCCTCGAGGACGAAGAGGCACGTGGGCGCGGACATGTTCCCGTAGCGGGCCATCACCCGGCGGGCGGGCTCGAGAAGGGCGGGTGCGAGCCCCAGGCTGTCCGAGAGCGCATCGAGCACCTTGGGACCGCCCGGGTGGATGGCGGCGAACGCCGGTTGCTCGTCGGGGCCCCACCCGGCCTGCGCGCGCAGGTCGTCCATCACGGCGCCCATCCGCTCGCGCGCGAAGTTCGGCAGGTTCCGGGACAGGACGAGCCCCAACCCCTTCTCCGTCAGGTCCCAGCCCATCATCCCGAGCGTGTCGGGCCAGGTGGTGGTGCGATGCGACGCCAGCTCGAGGCCCGAGCCCTCGCTGCCGACCACGAACGACGCGACCCCGTCCCCGAAGAGCGCCGACGCGACGAGGTTGAGCTTCGTCCGCTCCCCGGGCACGAAGGCCAGCGAGCACAGCTCGACCACGACCACCAGCACGACCGCGTCCGGACTCGTTCGCGCGAGGTCGGCCGCGAGACCCAACGAGCTCGCGCCCCCGCCGCAGCCGAGCCCCCACAGCGGGAAGCGGCGGACGTGCGCGGGCAGCCCGATGTCGTTGATCAGGAGCGCGTCGAGGGCGGGCGTGGCGATGCCCGTGGTGGTCACCAGGACCACGTGGGTCACGTCGTCGACCGACCGTCCGGCGCGCCGGAGCGCCTCGAGCGCCGCCTCGGCGTTCAACGCGCGGGCACGCTCGACGAACTTCGCGTTGCGCTGGGCGAACGTCTCGAGCCCGGCATACTCCTCGAGGGGGAGCGCGAAGTGGCGGGTCCGCACGCCGCTCGTCTCGAAGACGTCGAGCATGGCCCGGAGGGCCACGTCGGAACCGATCCAGAGCTCGGTCAAGAGGTCCTTGAAATGCCCCTGGGGCACGGCCGCCCCCGGCGAGGCGGTGGCGATGCCGAGCAGCGTGGGACGCGCTTCGAACACGAGGGCTCCTGGGACCCGCACCGCCGTTGGATGCCACGGCCGGCCGGGCGGGTGCTTCCGCACGGTCGCCGGCCCCGCAGCGGTACCCTGTCCCCATGCCCGAGCCGCTCCTGGGTCACATGCTCCTCCTCCTGGTCGCACTCCAGCGACTCCTCGAGCTGTGCTGGGCGAGCGCCAACACGCGACGGTTGCTCGCGAGGGGCGCACGCGCGGTGCCCCGGGACGGTCTCGCGGGGCTCGTCGTCGTCCACGTGGCCTGGCTCGCGGCGATGGCGATCGAACGTCTCGTCTTCGATGCGCGCATGCCCCCGACACCGTGGGCCCTCGCCCTCGGCGCGGCCCTCCTCGCGACCGAGGCCCTCCGAGCCTCCGTCCTGTTCACGCTGGGGCGGCGCTGGACGATCCGCGTGGTGGTCCTGCCGGGCGAGGCACCCGTCACCTCGGGCCCCTACCGCCTCTTCACGCACCCGAACTACGTGGTGGTCACCCTCGAGATGATCCTGCTGCCGTGCCTGCTCGGCGCGTGGTGGACCGCCGCCGCCGTGGTGGTGCCGCATGCCCTGACCCTGGCGCACCGCATCCGGCGCGAGGAGGCAGCCTGGCGCGAGTCGGCGGAGCGACCCCTCGGGCCCATCCGAACGTAAAGACGCACTTCGAGCCCGGCCGGTCTCGAAAAACGTCAATTTCGGGGCGTCGGAGTCGTCACGCCGTCGAAAACACCGTCGCGCCGAGTTGCCGCACGTTCGGCGCACGGCACGGGCGATGGAGGATAGGCGAGACGCGGGTGGGCGATAGGAGGGGTAACGACATCGAAGGCTCCGCGAGGAAGGTTCGTACGTAGTTCGTATACTACCTCCCCCCACCGACAATGCCCCGCGTACGGTCGCGAGCGTCGTCGCGCGTCCGTCGTCCAAGAGGTCCGGTCCGATGGGGTCACGGGATCGGCCCCAGGCGCCCCCCCGAACTCGTCGGCACGGGCCTCGCAACGTGCCCGCCCCCGGCGCCCCCTAGGATCCCGCGAGCCGGATCGTGACCTCCACGCCGTCGAGGCGCGGAACCTCCACCCTCACCATCTCCCCTCCGTCGCCTCGCACGGTCAGGATCAGGGGCAA
>JAYTCP010000660.1:0-8917 GCA_043736435.1 Planctomycetia bacterium
TACGGCCTCCGCGGGCCGCGCTCGCGGCCCCGGCTCGTCTTCGTCGGGTTCGCGATCGCCGTCGCGCTCCTCGCCACCATCGCGGGCCTCGACGCGCTGCTAGGCCACCTGCGCTTCGACGAGGCGCAGGGGTGGAGGAAGTTCAAGGCCCGCCTGCCGGCGGTGATCGGCGGGGCCATCGTCCTCGGTCTCGTCGAGGAGATCTTCTTCCGCGGATGGCTGTTCGAGCGCGTGCGCACGCGCCTCTCGACGCCTGCGACGGCCCTCCTGCTCTCCCTCGTCTTCGGCGGGCTGCACGCCTTCCGCGCGAGCGACGCCCCCCGCGACCTCGTCGCGGGGCCCGCCGCCGCCGTCTCCACCATGGGGGCCTGGGCGCGCAACCTCGTCGACCTCCGCGACTTCGGTCCGTCGTTCCTCGCCCTCGTCCTGCTCTCCCTCGTGCTCACGGCCGCGTACCTGCGGTTCCGCACGCTCTGGTTCGGCGTCGGGTTCCACGGGGGGGCCTCGATGTTCATGAATCTGAACAGCGCGTTGACCGATCGCGACGTCGAACGGAACTGGCTGGGCTCGAAGTGGCTGTACGACGGGGTCGTCGGGTGGGTCCTGCTCGCCGTGCTGTTGGTCGTCCTGTGGCCCCGGGCGGCACGGATCGCACCTGCCCGGCCCCCGCCGCCCCCCGAATCCAGCCCGTAGGTCGCCCCCCTGGCGCGTTCCCGCGCGCCTTCGGGGAGGCCCCGGGTGCCGTCCCGTAGCCCCCTTGGCAGAATGGTCCTTCCATTGCTGAGCATGGGAGTCGGTGGCCGTCGTTCGTCCCCAGGAGGTTTGCATGCGTCTTCGACTCGCGTCGCTCGCCGTCACCGCCCTGGCCGTCCTGCCTGCCTGTGGAGGAGGCGTGTCGTTCAGCGCGGGAACCTCCGCCACGGCGGGCTTCGCGGCGGTCCGTGGGGTGCTCGTCAACCCCGGGACCCCGTTCGACGATCGATTCGGGGCGGCGGTCGCCTGGCTCGACTGGGACGACGACGGGCGCCTCGACGTGGCCGTCGGTTTGCCCGGGGCCGAGGCGCCCGGCGTCATCACCGAGGCCGGCCTCGTGGCGCTCTACCTCCAGAGCGCCGCGGGCACCTTCCCGTCGGTGCCGTCCCGCACGTTCGTCGCCTCGAACTGGGCCGCCACCTCGCGCATCCAGGGCGCCGACTTCGGGGAGACCCTTGCCGTCGGCGACTTCGACGGGGACGGCCTCGACGACCTCGCCATCGGCGCACCCGGCGATCTCGCCGGCGCGACGCCCGGCGCCGGGCGCGTGTACCTCCTCTTCAACACGAGCGACGCGGGCCACGTGGGCCTCGCGGTCGGACCGTTCGCCGATCCCGCGGGTCCCGTGACGAACGCGCTCTTCGGCGCGGCGCTCGCCGCCGGCCCCATCGGCGCCGATCTGCCCTTCGATCTGGCCGTCGGCGCGCCCGGCACCACGCTGATGGCCATCGGCGGCATCGGCCGCGTGACCGTCTTCCAGGGCGACGGCGCGGCCGCGCTGTTCGGCACCGTGAGCACGCGGTCGATCTTCTCGCCCACCGCCGTCGCGGGCACGGGCTTCGGCGCGGCGCTCGCCATCGGCGACGTGCGGGGCGACACGAAGGGGGAGCTGATCGCGGGGGCGCCGGGGGGCGGCACGGGCGACGGCGAGTTCCACGTCTACGAGGCCGACGCCGCGTTCGCGTTCACGAACGTGCAGACGCGGCTCCCGTCGGGTCTTCCGGGGGTGACGATCGAGTTCGGCTCGTCCCTGGCGCTCGTCGACGTGGGCGGCGACGGCGACCTCGACCTCGCCGTGGGCGCGCCGTTCGCGGACGCGGGCGCCGAGATCGAGGCGGGCCTCGTCGACATCCAGCTCAACGTGGGAGGGACCTTCTCGACCACGGGCGCGCCGCTCGCCGACGTGACGCCGGAGACCGGGGCGCGTTTCGGGGACGTGCTGGCGGCGGGCGACGTGAACGACGACGCGCGCGACGACCTCGTGGTCGGCGCTCCCGACGCGACCGTGGGCCCGACGCTCGGCGCGGGCCACGTGACGTTCTTCGCGGGCGGCGGACCCGACTTCGTCCTCTCCGACGCCGCAGACGTGTACGTCTCCAGCACGGTCCTCACGGACGCCGCCTTCGGGGCGGCGCTCGCGCTCGGCGACTCGAACGGGGACGGGTTCCTCGACCTCCTCGTCGGCGCCCCCGGCCCCTCCTCGGCCCTCACGGCGATCGAGGGCACCGTGGAGCTCCTGTTCGGGCAGCCCTAGCCGCCAGCCCGGGCGGGGGGGGACGGGCGGACGGGGCGGCGTAGGATCTCGGGCATGGGCCGGGGCCAGCGCACCCTCCTCGTCGTCCTCCTCGTCGCGGCCGTCGTGGCCGTGCTGGGGCTGTTCGGGGTGATCGAGGGGCTGCCCTTCCTCGGCGGGGGCTCGTCCTCCGGAGGATCCGCCTCCGACGCGGCCCTGCTCGACGAGGAGGGGCTCGACGCCGTCGAGGGCGGGAGAGACGCTTCACGTCTGGCCGCCTCTCCGCTGGCCGAGCGGCCCGGCGGCGCCGGGGGCGACGCGGCGGGCACCTCGCCCGAGGAGCGCGCCGCGGCCGCGCCGGCGGCCCTCGGCCTTTCCGGGGTCGTGCTCACCGCCGACGGGCGCCCCGCATCGCACGCCCGCGTCCTGGCCTTCGACGCGAACGGCGCCAGCGTCCTCGCGCTCACCGACGCCGAGGGACGGTTCCACCTCGACCTCGCCGCCGGCCGCTACGACCTCGTCCTGCGCGCGGGCCGAGACGGAGCGCTCGTCGTGCGCGGCCTCCACGTCGACGGGCAAGCGCTCGCGACGCCGCTGAAGCTCACCGGTGCCTCCACCCTCGAGGTCCACGTCCAGAAGGACGGCCGTGCCGCGCCCGGCCTGCCCGTGCGCGCCCGGCTCCTCTTCGACGGCGCGAACCAGGTGGTCGCCGACGGCTCGACGGACGGGCTCGGCGTGTTCACGGCCGATGCCGTGCCGTCGGGACCCTACACGATCGAGGTGGTGCCCGTCGAAGGCGTGGCGGTCTCGAAGCGCCTCGAGATCTCGGGGCCCGCCAGGCTCGACGTCGTGCTGCCCGTCGACGTGCGGTTCACCGGCCTCGTGCAAGACGCGGACACCCGCGCCCCCGTCGCGGCGGCGCTCGAGCTCACCGTCGGCACGGCGGAGGGCTTCACCGTCACCGTGAACGGCACGGCCTCGGCCGAGGGGGTGTTCGATCTCGTCGTGCCGCGCGGCAAGCCGCAACGGCTCCTGGTGACCGATCCCGGCTATGCGCCCTGGCCGACCGACCGCGAGATGGGAGGCGTGCTCGGCAGCCTGTCGGGCTTGCGCACCCAGGACGCGGTCGTGCGCAACGTCGTGCTGAAGCGCGGCGCGACGGTGCGCGGGAGCGTCTTGCTGGAGGGCACGAAGGAGGCGGTGCCGAACCTCACCCTGCGCTTCGTGCCGCAGCAGGGCACCGTGTTCCGCCTGGCCACGACGGCCGAGGACGGTCGGTACGAGGTGAGGGGCCTCGGCGCCGGCGCGTACCGGGCCCTCCTCGAGACGCCGGGCTGGTACGCGAAGAGCGGCACGGACGCCGTCCGCATCCCGACCGCCGGCGCGAACGACGCCCCGCCGGAGGTGACCCTCGACCTCGAGGTGTGGTCCGCGGGGGTCGTCACGGGCTCCGTCGCCCTCGCCGACGGCTCGCCCGCCTCGCGCGCGCGCGTGTGGCTCGTCGGCGGAGGGGGCGTCGTGCGCGGGGCGCGACGCGCGGGGCGCCTCCTCGAGACGCTCACGTCCATGAGCGGGCAGTTCCTGCTCGACGACGTGCCGCCCAACGAGTGGATCCGCGTCCGCGCCGCGCTCGGCGAGGCGGAGGCCGTGCCTTCGAACGGCTTCCGTCTCGCGGACGGCGCCGTGCCGCCGTTCCAGCTCGTGCTCGCGCCGACGGGACGCCTGTACGGTCGCGTGGCCGACCTCGTTACGCGCGAGGCGCTCTCCGGCGCGCGCGTGCAGCTCGACCCCGTGGGCGAGCCCGGCGGCCGCGGCGGCCGCGCGTCGACCACCGACGCCGAGGGGCGCTACGACGTCGGCAACCTGATCCTCGGTCGTTGGAGGCTCACGCCGAACCGCCGTCAGGATCACCTGCCGGGCGAGCCGACGGAGCACGACCTCACGGCCGAGCTCCGCGAGCGGGTGGCGGACCTGACCCTCGACCCGGGGCTCGCCGTGGGCGGCGTCGTGACCGACCTCGCGGGCTCCGCGATCCCCTCGGCGCGCGTCCTGCTCAACGGCGTGGAGGACGTCGGCACGCCGCCCGCCGGGGTACGCCGCAACGGTGCGACGGACGGCAGCGGCTCCTTCCGATGGACCGGCCTGCGCAGCGGGCGCTACACGCTCCTCGTGCGCAAGGGCGGCTTCCGCGACGTGCGCCTCGAGCTCCGTGGCGGGGAGGACCGCATGCGGATCCCGATGACGCCCAACACGGTCCCGCGCTGATCCGCCGGGCCGGGCGACCCGGCCCCCTATGGGCCTTCGGCCCAGGCACCCGGAATCCTCCCCCGGATCGCTCGGGCCCCCCCCGCCTCCGTGCGGCGTATCGGGCACGCCATGTGATCCTCCACGGTCGGTGAATCCGCGTGCGGACGGAGGTGGTCCATGTCGGGAAGGTCGATGGGTCTCGTGCTCGTGCTGCTGGCGGCGATCGCCGGCGTCGTCTTCCTCCTCGGCGGCCCCTCGGCGCTCTTCGGCACCGGACGCACCCCCGATGCCGGCGGCGCCGACGGCGCGCCCGCCGCGCTCGCGCCCGACGCGGGCGGCGCGACGACCGCGAGGTCGTCGCGGCCCGACGAGACGAGCCTCGCGGTCGCGCTGCGGCCCGAGCGCAAGGGGATCGGCGGCCTCACGCTCCGCGTCGTGCGCTTCGTGGGGGAGACGCCCCTCGAGGGCGCCGTGGTGGCGGTCTCGGGCACCGGTTACGGCGGCGAGATCGTCGTCGCCTCGCTGACGACGACGGTGGCGGGCGTGGCCTCGTTCCCGACCCTGGCCGCGGGCGGCGGCTACGAGCTGCGCGTCGAGGCGAAGGGCGAGCCCGTGGTCGTGGTGCCCGAGGTCGAAGTGAGGGCGGGGCGGACGAAGGACCTGGGCGACGTGATCGTGGGGGCGCGGGGGGTCCTCTCGGGCCGCGTCGTCGACGAGAAGGGCAAGGGCGTCGGCGGCGCCGAGGTGGGCGTCTACGCGGCCTACGAGTCGCTCGTCGACATGATGGGCAACATGATGGAGGTGTTCGGCTCGCTCGGCCGCGAGCCGAAGGCCCTCGCCAAGGGCGTGACCGACGGCGCGGGCCGGTTCGCCCTGCCCGACCTCGCGAGCGGCCCCGTCGCGGTGCGCGCGCGGGCCGAGGGGCGGCGCCCGGCGTTCGTGCGCACGCGGATGTCGCCCGAGGGCGCGGCGGGCGGACCCCTGACGATCAAGATCGAGGGCGGCGAGCCGGTCGCAGGCGTCGTGGTGGACGGGACGGGCGCGCCGGTCGTCGGCGCCACGGTGGCCATCCTCGCCACGCGCAACGGCGAGGATCCGGGCGAGTTCCTCTACGGGCGCATCTTCTCGACGACCGACGCGAAGGGCGCGTTCAAGGCGTGGGTGGGGCGCGGCGAGAAGAAGCTGCGGGCCGTCGTCGACGCCCAGGGGTTCCCCGCGACGATCACCTCCGAGTTCGCGGCGGGCGCCAAGGAGCTGCGGTTCGTCCTCCTCGCGGGAGCCTCCGTGAACGTCTCGGTCGTCGCGTCCGACGACGGCGCGCCCGTCGCGGGCGCGCAGGTCGCGATGATGGTGGCGGACAAGGACATGGACAAGCCCGACGGGAGCGGCGGGTTCCTGTTCGGCGTCACCGACGCCGCGGGGAAGGTGGCGTTCCTCTCGCCGCCCGGGCGCATCGAGATGCTCCTCGTCTCGCACAGCGAGTTCGCCCCCTCCGCCGGCGCGCCCGGCCGCGAGGGTCGCGGCGGCATGGGCGGAAGCCCCCTCGACGGGGACATCCCGAAGGAGATCGTCTCCGACAAGCCCGCGACGCTGACGGTGAAGCTCGCCCGCGGCATCACGCTCGTCGGCAAGGTGCTCGATCCCGAGGGGAAGCCCATCGCCGGCGCCACGCTTCGCTCGTTCTCGTTCGGGCTGGGCGGTGCGCCCGCGACCCGGTCGGAGGCGGACGGCGCGTTCCGGCTGACGGGCCTCGTGGTCCCCACCCAGGGCATGGGGATGCCGGGGTCCATGGTGATGGTGAAGGCCTCCGGCTGGGTGCAGCCGCCCAAGGAGATGTCGGTGGACGTGAGCAAGGCCGTGAACGGCGAGCTCGCCCACGACTTCACCCTCGCTCCCTCCTCCACGATCTCGGGGCGCGTGGTCGGTCCCGACGGCGCGCCCGTCGCCGGCGCGAAGGTGACCGCCGTGCTCGGCAACCTGGGCGGCGGGCTGGGCTTCCTCTTCGGCGACTCGTCGGCGTACACCTCGGCCGACGGCCGGTACGTGCTGAAGGACCTCGAGGTCTCGGGCGGCAGTCCGTACGACGGTGCGATGGCGACGCGGATGCCCGGGGGCGGCGAGGCGCCGAAGAAGGCGCCGGAGGCCCGCGTGCGGGTCGAGCTCGAGGGCTTCGTGCCCCTGACGAGCGCGCCGTTCCCGGCCGCGCAGGGCACCGCCATGGAGGCCCCCGAGCTCGCGCTGTCGCGCGGTCAGGAGCTCGCGGGGATCGTGCGGGACCCCAACGGGCGCCCCGCCGTCGGCGCGACCGTCGCGTGGAGCGCGGTGCGCGCGCCCGGCGACGGAGCCGCCGACATGAACCCGTTCCGCCGGGGCGACGGCCCGAAGACCGTCACCGACGACGACGGCTCGTACCGGCTCGTGGGCCTGCCCCAGGGCAAGATCGTCGTGACGATCTCGAGCACGGGCTTCGTGGGCGTGCGCAAGACGCTCGAGGTGGGGGCGGGCCGCCTGCCGCCGTTCGACGTCTCGCTCAAGGCGGGCGTCACCGTGAAGGTGCGCGTGCAGTCCTCCGACGGCGGGCCCGTCGTCGGGGCGACGTGCATGGTGAGCGCGCCGTTCGCGTTCGACCCGAGGGGCGGCGCCGACGCGAAGGCGGACGAGGCGCCACCCGTCGAGACGCAGACCGCGCTCGTCGATGCGCGCGGCGAGGCGACGTTCGAGGGCGTCCCGGCGGACACGCCCGTCCAGCTCGGGATCTTCGCCGACGGCTACAAGCCGAAGACGCAGACGCGGCCGCTCGGCACCGAGCCCATCCTGATCGTGCTGCGCAAGAAGGACCCCGCCGCCGAGGCGAAGCTCGCGGAGATCAACAAGGAGCTCCAGGACATCTTCCAGAAGCAGGCGGCCGCCAAGGACGACGCGACGAGGCAGGAGCTCGCGAAGCGCATGACGGAGCTCTTCCAGGAGCAGGCACGCCTCAACGCCGACGTCGAGACCGACGACACCGGCCCGGCCGCCACGCCCGTGGTCGTGCCGCCGCGCTGAGCATGGCGGCCCGGATGGCTCCGCGCGCGTCGGCCCGCGAAGACCGCGGCGCGCGGGGCTATGCGCCGCCGCTGAGCTTCGAGAGATTCTGCCGCGCCGGGGCGTAGGTGCCGTCGACGGCGAGCGAGCGCTGGAAGGCCGCGCGGGCCTCGGGGCGACGCTCGAGGTGGAGGAGCACGATCCCGCGCGCGTTGTGCGGCTCGGGCCGCGAGGGATCGAGGCGGCTCGCCTCCTGGTAGTGGCGCAAGGCCTCGCCGGCGTCCGTCGCGCGACGCCCTGCCTCGTACTCGCGGCGCGCCATGTCGGCGCGAGCCTTCGACGTCGCGCCGGGGCCGGAGGCCACGACCGCGGCCGGCGCGTCCCCGGGACCGGCGTACTGAGCGGGCTCGGGCCCGTCGTACGGGGGAGCCGGGGCCTCGGCGTAGCCGGCGCGGTCGCGCTCGGCTGCCTGCGCCTCCTGGCGCTCGCGCTTGTCCGCCATCCAGTCGCCGATGATGTAGCCCGCGGCGCCGCCCGCGATGCCGCCGAGGATCGCGCCCGTCGTCGGGCTGCCGACGGCCGCGCCCAGGAGGCCGCCCGTCAGCGCGCCGCCGGCGGTCCCGATGGCGGTGCCGGTCACGCGCTCGCTGAAGCCGAGCTGGCATCCGGGGAGCACGACGAGAGTAGCGACGCCGGCGAAGAGGATCGGTCTGCGCATGGAAGTCTCCCGAGGACCGTCCGAGGAAGGACCCCAACCTCATGGGGATCGGCTCGCGGACCGCCGCCCGTGAGCGGCGCGGGTGCCCGGGGCAGGGTGCGCTTCGGCGTCCCCCGGTTCGCGAGGCCGCCCGCGGCCGGGCCGGCCCCCGCCGCCCCCCGAACCCGCGCGCCCGTCCTCCCCCGGGGGATCGGGGCCCGTCCCCGCGCGGCGGGTACGTTCCCGGACGGAGGCCCTGTCCATGCGGGTGGTGCTCTACACGATCGGCCGCGAGTGCCCGCTGTGCGACGACGCCTGGGCGCACCTAGAGAGGCTCCGCCGACGCCTGCCGTTCGAGCTGGAGCGGGTCGTGATCGACGGCGATCCCCGGCTCGTGGTGCGACACGCGCTGCGGGTGCCGGTCGTGGAGATCGACGGCCGGGAGGCGCTCTTCGGCCGCATCGACGGCGCCGCGCTCGAGGCGGCGCTCGAGGTGGCGCTCGTCGGTGGCATGGGCCCCGGGGGAGCGTAGACTCCCCCCGCGGAGGATTCCCGTTGAGCTCGTCGCCCGCCACGCCCCCTCAATCCGCTCCCGGCTCGCCCGGACGCGGTCCGTCCCCCGACGCGACCCCCGGCGGCGCCCCCTCGACGAAGGGGCAGGGGAGCAAGATCTCCGACGCGCT
>JAYTCP010000661.1:0-3999 GCA_043736435.1 Planctomycetia bacterium
ATCCTCGGTGGGTCGCTCGACCCCTGGCAGGACGCCGTGTGGATGGCCTGGGAGCGCTCGAGCCGCGTCGAGTCGTACGACCCCGAGATCGACGGGCCGGTCCTGAGGGAGGGCATCGTCTGGGTCGGGCCCCGGAATCTCGATCTCGTGGAGTCCGCCCTGAACGGGCTGATTCGTGCGGCGATGGAGACCGGGCTGTCCGCCATGGCGACCCGACTCCGACCCTTCCAGCGCGCGCTGGCCGCGATCGGGACGGGGGGTGCGGAGGGTGCCGGCGACGGGATGGGAAGCGTTGCCGGCTGACCCGGAGGGACCTGCGGACCCGTCCCGGGGAGGCCGGTAGCGGGGCCCGTCGGAAGTGATAGGCTCGGACCGGCGTCCAAGCTCCGGAGGGCCGTTCCCATGCGCCGAGCCATCGCGATCCTGCTGTCGTTCGCGCTCCTCGCCACCGGTTGGGCCGGCACGGCCCGCGCCGGGCTCGAGGAGATCGACTACGCCACGTACGACGCGCGGGTGACCGACATCAAGGGAGTCGTCACCGACTTGACGAGCCTCGGGCAGGCGACCGGCCCGAACGTCCTGATGGCGTACCGCGGAGAGGCCGACATCGACGTCCCGTACCGGCTCATCCGCGTGATCGAGATCGGCGACTACGTGCCGGAGAACCGTCGGGCGCCCGTGAAGGTGACCCTGCGCTCCGGGAAGGCGATCACCTGCGAGATCGACAACGTCGAGGAGATGCGCCTGCTCCGCGGCCAGGCCGAGTTCGGCGAGTTCCGGATCCGGGTGGGCAAGATCCGCAAGCTCGAGCTCTTCGCGCTGTCGCACACGGACCGCAGCCTGCTCGAGTAGGGGTCCGCCCCCTCCGGGCGACCCCCCTTCGGGTCCGAGAGCCCCCGATCCGGCCCCAGGTCCGGGTCGCCCGCCCTCCCGGGTATCCTGCGGCCCGGATGTCCGACCCCGAGCCGCGCTACCTCCTCCCGTTCGACACCTTCCGGCTGCCGCACCACCTGACCGACGTGCTGGTGGTCGGAGCGGGCGTCGCGGGCTACTCCGCGGCGCTCGCGGCGGCGGCGCGCGGTGCCCGCGTGCTCGTCCTGGCCAAGGGCGACCTCGATGCCTCCAACACGGGGTGGGCGCAGGGTGGCGTCGCCGCGGTGATGGACCGGCGTCCCGAGGGGCTCGACGCCCACGTCCGCGACACGATCGACGTCGGGCAGGGATTGTGCGACCCGGCCGTCGTGCGCTCCGTGGTCGAGGAGGGGCCCCGCCGGATCCACGACCTCGTCGGGCTCGGCGCACGCTTCGACGGCGAGCCGGGCTCCCCGGCCCTCGCCCTCGAGGGCGGGCACTCCGAGCCGCGCGTGCTCCATGCCCGGGGCGACGCGACCGGCGCCGAGATCCGCGACACGCTGCGCCGGGCGGCCGAGGCCCATCCCTCGATCGACCTCTGGCCGCGCACCTTCCTCGTCGACCTCCTGACGGACGAGACCGGCTGCTGCCGCGGGGCGTTGGTGCTCACCGCCGACGGGCTCCGCTCGGTGTGGGCGGGGGCCGTCGTCCTCGCGAGCGGGGGCTACTCGCAGGTCTTCCGCGAGAGCACGAACGTGCCGGGCGCGACGGGCGACGGCGTCGCCGCGGCCCTGCGCGCCGGAGCGGTGCTGCGCGACCTCGAGTTCGTCCAGTTCCACCCGACGACGCTCTACCTCGCCGGCGTGCCGCGCTTCCTCATCAGCGAAGCCGTGCGCGGGGAGGGGGCGCACCTCGTCGACGACCACGGGCGCCGCTTCGCGCAGGAGTACGACCCCCGCGGCGAGCTCGCGCCGCGCGACGTGGTCTCGCGCGCGATCCTTCGCCAGCTGGCGAAGCCCGACGTCGGGGGCGTGTTCCTCGAGTTGAAGCACCTGGGCCCACGCATCCTCACGCGCTTCCCGGGCATCGCCGCGGCCTGCAAGGCCCACGGGCTCGATCTCTCGCGCGACCGCATCCCCGTGCGCCCCGCCGCGCACTACACCGTGGGCGGCGTCCTCGTCGACGCCCTGGGCCGCACGTCGGTGGCCGGCCTCTACGGCGCGGGCGAGGTGACGGCCAGCGGCCTCCACGGGGCCAACCGCCTCGCGTCGAACTCGCTCCTCGAGGGGCTCGTCTACGGCGAGCGGGCCGGGTTCTCCGCCGCCGCCGGGGCCG
Organism: Planctomycetia bacterium; assembly: GCA_043736435.1. Taxonomy (GTDB): domain Bacteria; phylum Planctomycetota; class PLA2; order PLA2; family JAEUHO01; genus JAYTCP01. Next base: position 2,188 of record JAYTCP010000661.1, read on the forward strand.
CGGACGCCCCGCCCCGCGCCCTCCACCTCCGCGGCGACGGCACGGGGGCCGCGGCCTCCGGCAACCTGGACGAGGAGGACCTCCGCGCCTCCCTCCGCGCCCTGCTCTGGCGCTTCGTCGGCATCGAGCGCCACGGCGGCGCGCTGACGGGGGCGGTGGCGGCCATCGGCGGCTGGGAGGGCTTTGCGCGGCGCGTGGGCCCGGGCACCGTCGAACGGCTGACCCTGCTCGACATGCTCGCAGTCGCCCGTCGCGTCGCCGACGCGGCGCTCCTCCGCGAGGAGAGCCGCGGGACGCACTTCCGCCGCGACTTCCCGCAGCGCGACGACACGCTCTGGCGCGCCCACCTCTGCCATCGGGCCGGTTCCGCCGTCTGGAAGTCCCCGGCCGCCGAGGCCGCCCCTTCCCGTGCCGCCGTCGGAGACCGCCGTTGAAGCTCGACACCCGTCCGAGCGGCGCCCGATCCGGGCGCGAGAAGGCCGTGCTCCTCGGCCTCCATCTGCCGCGCGACCCCAAGAGCTACGACGAGCCGCTCGAGGAGCTCGCCCGCCTGGCCGACACCGCGGGCGTCGACGTCCTCGACCGGGTCGTCCAGAACCGGCCGAAGGCGGACGCGTCGACCTACATCGGCTCGGGCAAGGCCGGCGAGGTGGGGGCCCTCGCGAAGGGCCTCGGCGCCGACCTCGTCATCGTGGACGACGACCTCGCTCCCGCCCAGTCCCGCAACCTCGAGGAGCTGATGGGCCTCCGGGTCGTGGACCGCACCGAGCTCATCCTCGACATCTTCGCGGTCCGCGCCCGCAGCGCCGAGGCGCGGGCCCAGGTCGAGCTCGCGCAGATGGAGTACTCCCTCCCGCGCCTGAAGCGGCTCTGGACGCACCTGAACCGCGAGGTCGCGTCGGGCAAGGCGGGCGTCGGCCTGCGCGGCCCCGGCGAGCGACAGCTCGAGATCGACCGCCGGCTCGTCCGCCTGCGCATCCGCGACCTGCGCCGCGACCTCGAGGACATGCAGGCCCGCCGCGAGCGCCGCGCCGAGGCGCGCGGCAAGTTCTTCAACGTCGCGCTCGTCGGCTACACGAACGCGGGCAAGAGCACCCTGATGCGCCGCCTGACGGGCGCCGAGGTCCTCGTCGAGGACCGCCTCTTCGCCACGCTCGACACGACCACGCGCGCGTGGGACGTGCGCAAGGACCGCCGAGTGTTCCTCTCCGACACGGTGGGGTTCATCCGCGACCTGCCGCACCATCTCGTCGCGTCGTTCCTGACGACGCTGGAGGAGGCGCGCCGCGCCGACCTCCTGCTCCACGTCATCGACGCCGCCGACCCCGACGCCCTGTCCCACGTCGACGTCGTCGCCGAGACCCTCTCCCGCATCGGCGCGGGTGGCGTGCCCCGGATCGCCCTCCTCAACCAGGTGGATCGCGTCACCGATCCCCTCGCCCTCCGCGTGCTCGCCGAGCGCCTCCCCGGCTCGATGCCCGTGAGCGCGGTGACCGGCGCGGGCCTCGACGCCGTGGCGGCCGCCGTCATCGACGCCTCGGCGCGGCGTGCCTCGGATGTGGTGGTCGAGACCGACCCCGGCAACGGAAAGCTCCTTGCGCGCCTGCGCGAGTGGGGCGAGGTGAAGGAGATCACCTTCCCCGACGGCCTCGCCCGCGTCTCCATGCGGCTCTCTCCGCGACACTTCGAGAACGTGCGCCGCGAGGGCGGGCGCCTCTTCGACGAGGACGGCAAGCCGATCCCCGAGACCGACCGCTTCGGGAAGACGAAGCCGTAGCCGCAGCGGATCCGAGTGGACCGCAAGGGGAAGAT
>JAYTCP010000662.1:0-3714 GCA_043736435.1 Planctomycetia bacterium
GATGGCGCTCCTGCTCGCCGCGGCCGACGCGGTGACCGCGGCGGGCGGGCGCGTCCTCGTGACCCTGCCCCACGATCCCGCCCGCGCCGAGCTCGCTCCCGCGACGGCGCGCGTGCGGGAGCGCCTGCTGCGGGCGGGGTTCGCCGAGCTTGCCCTCGCCGGGTATCGCCGCTCGACGGCGCTCCGGCTCGTGCGCCTCGCCGAGCGGCTCTTCCTCGACGGCCCGGCCGATGCCGTGCTCGGTCCCAGCGCGCCCGCGCCCCGCCTCGCGCCGGGCCCCGAGCTGACGTCCATCGTCGGGGCCGACGCCGCCGACGAGGCCGACCGCATCGCGCGGGAGATCCTGCGCCTCCGCCGCACCGGCGCTCTCGACCGCGGGTTCCGCGACGTAGGGGTGGTGCTCCGCCGCCTCGACGGGGTTGGACCCGCGCTCCGGCGCTGCCTCGAGTCCTACGGCATCCCGGCCCGCCTCGTGGGCGCGGGCGTGCCGCTGCCCTCCGAGGCCGTCTCGCGCGCGCTGCGGGGCCCCCTCTCCTTCATCGCGGGCGACGACGGCACCGGCGACCGCCCGTTCGACGCCTCCGCCCTCCTCGACGCGCTCCGCTGGCGCGCGCTCGCCTCCGGCGACCCCGTACCCATCAGCGCCGTGGACGCGCTGGACGCGCACGGGCGCCTCCACGGCTATCCCGGCGATGTCGACGCCTTCCGCGCGGCGGCGGCGAGGACGCCGCTCGGGCGCGTCGTCGAGGGGATGGCGGCCCTTGCCAGGGAACGTCTTGGGGCGCGGGGGCCCGAGGGCGCGTTCGGCCTGCTCGAGCGCGCGATCGAGGCCCTGCTGCCTCTGCCGGATCCGTCGCCCCTCGACGCCGACGGGCGCCCCACCGACCACGCCCACGACGAGCGGCTGCGCCGGGCGGTGGCGGCGAAGGCGCGTTGGCTCGGTCTCGCGCGCGAGGCCCGGGCCGCGACGCTGCGCACGAGCTCCGCACCCGCGCTCGACGTCCGCGGCGCGCTCGACGAGCTCCTGCGCGTCGCCGCCGAGGCGACGAGCGAGCCGCCCGACCGGCGCCTCGACGCCGTGGCGATCCTCGACGCCGAGGAGGCGAGGCACTGGGAGCTCCCGATCGTCGTCGTCGCGGGGCTGGTCGAGAAGCAGTTCCCGCTCCACGCGCGGGAGGACGTCTTCCTGCGCGACGACGACCGGGACGAGCTCCGCTCGCGGCTCGCGGGCGGCGACCCCGATGCCCCCGTCTGGCGGACGGCGCGCGAGAGCGAGTGCCACGAGCGCCGGCTGTTCCTCGCGGCGGTGACGCGGGCGCGCCGGCTCCTCGTGCTGTCCCGCTCGGCGACCGACGAGTCGGGACGCGAGAGCCAGCCGTCGCCGGTGTGGCGCGAGGTGAACGAGGCCCTCGGGCTCGCGGAGGACGACCCCGACCGCCTGGGGGTCGCGGGCGCCGACCTCGGACGTCTGGCCGTGGTGCCCGGCGAGGCCGTCCTCGAGAGCGACCTCGTCCGGTTCGTCGGGGCGAAGCTCGGCGCCCTGCCCCCTCGCGACGCGGCCGGGCGGGCCGACGTGCGCCACGCCGTGGCGCTCGCCGTCGCGGCCGGCGCACCCATGGCCGACCTGCTCGCGCGCGCGGCCCGGTTCCGCCGCGCGGTGGAGGACCCGCTCCCCGCCTCGGCGACGGCCGCGTTCCGGGCATCCGTCGCGAAGGTGTCGCCCACGCACCTGACGACGGGCCGCATCTGCCTGCACCGCTTCTTCCTCGGGCGCGTCGCGCGCGTGCCGGAGGACGACGGCGGCGCGCGGGGGCCGGGCTTTGACCGCCGCCTGTACGGGACGATCGTCCACGCGGCGCTCGCGCGCGCTCTCGCGGAGGCCGACGTGTCGGCGCAGGAGATCGCGGCGGACGTGCTCCAGCCCCACGTGGGCGCCCTCGACGGCCCGGGGCTGCTCGACTGGGTGCGGGAGGACGTCGGGCGCATCGTGCGCCTGGCGCGCGCCCGCGAGGAGGCGACCCGCGCCGCGGGCTTCGCCCCCGCCGTGCGCGACCTCGAGTTCGCGCTCGTTCTGGACGACGGCGAGCCCGTGCGCCTGGGGTTCGAGGACGGCGCGTTCGCGCTCACGGGGCGGATCGACCGCCTCGACACGCGGCGCGACCTCGGGGCGCGGCAGGCGATCGTCGTGGACTACAAGACGGGCGTGTCGACCTCGGAGGAGAGCGCGAAGGCCATGCGGAACCTGGAGGACCTCCAGCTGCCGCTCTACGCCCGGGCGGTCGAGAGCGTGCGGGGCGTCAGCGTCGTGGGCCTCGAGCACATGGTGGCCACGCGCCGGGCCCGCCAGGGCCTCTATGCGAACGATCGCCGCGACGCGCTCCTCGCGCGCGGCGAAGGGAAGGGCCAGGTCTTCCTGACGAAGTCGGACTTCCGCGCGGTCATCGAAGGCGCCGAGCGCCGTGCCGTCGAGGTCGTGGCGGCGGTGCGAAGGGGGGCCGACGGAGGGCACCGCAAGCGGCCGCTCGACCGGAAGCGCTGCGACCGGTGCGCGTTCGTCCGGGTCTGCCGGCCCGACCGCGCGCGCTTCCCGAGCGTGCCGGACGACGACGACGACGGCGAAGAAGACGAGGGAGGGGAAGCGGACGCATGAGCGGCCCCGGCATCACCGACCGGCAGAGGCTCACCGAGCAGCAGCGGTCCGCGGCCCATCGAGGCCGGGGGGACGCCTGCGTGCTCGCGGGCGCCGGCTCGGGCAAGACCACCGTGCTCACGGAGCGATTCGCGACCCTGGTGCGCGACCAGGGGGTGCCCGCCCGCCGGATCGCGGCCCTCACCTTCACCGAGAAGGCGGCGGGGGAGATGCGCGACCGCATCGCGAGGACCTTCGCCTCGTCCGCCGACCCTCGCCTCCTCGCGGCCCTCGCCGACGTCGAGTTCGCCCCGATCACGACGATCCATGCGTTCGGTGCGAGGCTCCTGCGCGAGCATGCGGTCGAGGCGGGCGTCGACCCCGCGTTCACCCTGTTCGACGAGACCGAGGCGCGCCTCTGCCTCGAGGACGCGTGGATCGACGTCGAGCGTCGCCTGCGCCTCGCCCACGACCCCGCCCTGCTCGTCCTGCGGCGGCTGGGCGGGGAGGAGGGCTGGCACGACCTGCTCGAGCTGCTCGACCGGGTCCGCGGCCAGGGCCTAATCCCCCGCGAGATCCCCTGGCGGCGCGAGGGGGCCGATCCGGCCACGCTGCTGGCCGACGTGCGCCGCCACCTAGAGGACCTCGACGCCCAGGTCGCCGCCGCCGCCAAGGTGAAGGACGGGGAGCGCGCGAAGTACGTGGAGGCCCGCGCGCGGTTCCCCGACCTGTCGGGGGTCGCGGTGGGCCCCGACCTCCTGCGCGTGCTCGATCCCATGGCGAGGGCCTCGGCGTCGAAGCTGCTGCCCGCGCCGCGCGGCGCCGACGCGAAACCGCTGCGCGACGCGCTCCACGAGGCGGTGAAGGCCACCGTCGCGGCGCTCCTCGACGAGATCGGGCAGCGCGAGCTCGAGGCGCCCCTGCGTCATCTCCTCTCCGAGACGGGCGCCGCGTACGCGGCGCGCAAGCGCGCCCTGGGGGCGCTCGACTTCACCGATCTCGAGGTGGAGACGATCGGCCTCCTCCGGCGCCTCGCGGAGCGGGGGCGTTTCCTCGAGGGCGGCCCCCTGCGCCTGCTCGTGGAC
>JAYTCP010000663.1:0-2644 GCA_043736435.1 Planctomycetia bacterium
GATGGCGCTCCGCGCGAAGGCGTTCGGCCGCCCGCACGCCGCCGAGGAGATCGCGGACCACGTCGCCGAGAGGCTCGGGATCGGCCCGGCGTGGGCGCCCCCGGCCCACGGCGCGCGGGCCGCCGCTCCGCGTCAGGCGTGAGGCCCCCCGCCCATGAGCACCTCGTTCGTGTCCGACACGTTGCGTTCGTTCAAGCCGGCGGCGGCGTTGCGTGTGCCACCCGCAGTCGCTCGACGGGCGTGCCGCCGACGAGGTGCGTATCGACGATCTCGGGCACGTCCGCCGGGGTGACCTTCCCGTACCAGACGGCGTCGGGGTAGACGACCACCGAGACCCCCAGCTCGCACGCGTCGAGGCAGCCCGCGTGGTTGGTGCGGATGCGCTTGTGGAGTCCGCGGGCGGCCAGCTCCTTCTTGAAGGCCTCGCGCACGGCGGCGGATCCGCGCGCGAGACAGCAGCCGCGGGGGTCGTCGCTCGGGCGCTCGTTGCCGCAGATGAAGACGTGTCGGAGGAAGGGGGGGGGCACGGGGGGAGGCTCCGGCGCGGGGAGGCGCGGGCCGCGGCCCGCTGCGGGAATCGGGCCCATGGTAGGGTGCGACCGGGTCGTGCGGAGGGTTCTCCCGTGAGCGAGTGGCGAGCGATCGTGAGGAGCGGCGTGGCGGCTGCGGTGCTCTGCGGCGCGACGGCCGCGTCCGGCGGGTCGGCCGAGGCCGGCGGCCCGGCCCCGCGCGCGGGCGAGCCGGCGCGACCCGTGCCGTCGTCGGCGTGCCCGCCGGAGCCGTGCCTGGTCGACCGATCCGCGGCGCGGTGCCCTTGCGCCGACGAGCCCCGGCGCGGGCCGGTCGAGGTGCGAGATCCGTACCTGCTGGCCCAGCCCCGCCTGACGCTCCCGGCGACCTCTCCCGACACGCTCGGCTGCGGCGTCACGTCGCTGCGCGTGCAGTTCACCCTCGGCAATTCGTTCGGATGGGGCCAGTCGGACACCGGGGAGAACCCGGCCGACCGCCAGTTCCTCGTGGACGGCGAGTCGCGCACCCTCGAGGTCGTGGCCATGCACGGCGTGACGCGGGACCTCGACCTCGGCGTCCGCGTCCCCCTCCACTGGCGCGGCTCCGGCGTCACCGACCCGATCATCGACCTCTTCCACGAGGCCACGAGCTTCTTCATCCTCGACAACGAGCGGAACGACTTCCGCAGGGACGCCTACCGCATCGAAGGCCGCACCTACGGTGGCGACGTGTTCGACGCGGGTGGGGACGGCGGGGTCGGGTTCGGCGACGTCGAGGCGATCGGCCGTTGGCGCTTCCTCGACGGCGGACGCGACGGCGCGAGCGCCGCCCTGGTCGGCCGCGTGACGCTGCCGACGGGCACGGGCCCATTCGACCCGGGTGGGTTCGGGGCGGGCCTCCAGGTCGTCGGCGCCCGCCGCGTCGCGCGCGCCTTCGACGTCTTCGCCGGCGTGGGGGGGACGTGGTTCTCCGAAACGGGCGACATGGGCATCCAGTACGAGGAGCTGCGCGGCCAGGTCTTCGCCGCGGTCGAGTGGCGGCCCGCCCGCACTTGGAGCCTGATCTTCGAGATGGACTACACGACGGCCCTCGTCGACGACGTCGTCCGCTTCCACCCCCAGCACTTCATCATGAACCTCGCCGCCAAGATCGACCTCCGGCCCGACACCCGCCTCGAGCTCGGCTTCATCGAGAACTTCATCCACCAGCAGTCCACCGTCGACGTCGCCGCCTACGTGGGGGTGGAGTTCCGCCGGTAGGGGCGTCCTGCGCCGCGCCTACCTGGGCGCCGGCGGCACGGCCTTGAACGTCGCTCGCACGGGGTCGTCAAGCACCCTCGGGTCGAGCGCGCGGCCGGCGCAGCGCGCGACGAGGGTCGGCCCCGACCCGACCAGGAAGACCGCAGCGCCCGATGGCAGCCCCGTCGCGTCGAGCACGTCGTCCGTCGCGCGCAGGGTGCCCGTCATCGCGCCGCCGAAGCCCTCGACGCGCCTCGCGATCGACGCGAGCTCCTCCGGCTCGTCCACGGCCTCGCGGCGCATCCCCAAGCGCACGTGCCCCGTGATCCGCGCGACCACGAGCACCGGCGCGCCCTTCGCCCACCGCTTGAGCACGCCCGGCAGGACGGCCTCGCCGAGCTCGAAGTCGTCCGTGACGACGAGGACCCACGCCTCGGTCGGCTTGACGCCCGTGTGCCCGAGCCTCTGCGGCCGGAACGGGGGCCCCGCGAGATCCACCCACGCCCGCGCGCGGGCCAGCTCGATCCGCTCCGGCGCGCCTCCCGCGTCCGCCGCCTGTAGCGCCGCCGTCCCCACGTCGAGCAGCGCCCTCGCCCGCGCGGCATCGGGCGCGGGGCCCTCGACCGCCGCGCGGGCCGCGGCCGCCGCGCGCGAGGCGACCACGCCCGCGTACGTGTCCATGCGCACCAATCCCAGCCTCGCGTCGCTCACCCATCCGTCGTGGGCCATGGCGATCCGACGCAGGGCCGGCACCGCGGCCCGCAGGTCGCCGGCGTCCAGGAGTGCCGCACGGAGAACCTCCGAGACCGCTTCTCCCGTCGCCGTCTCGGGGATGGGGGGGAGCGGAGGCTCGACCGGCGCAGTCACGCTCGGGGGTGTAGGGGGCGCGGGGGGCG
>JAYTCP010000664.1:0-4935 GCA_043736435.1 Planctomycetia bacterium
CGGCTTCCGCCACGCCGTGGGGCGTGTCGTCTTGGAGCCGCCGACGTGACCCTGTACTCGACCGTTCAGCAGGACAGCGATCCCGAGGAGACGGGGGAGTGGATCGACTCGCTCTCGGCCGTGAACCAGGCCCACGGGCCGAACCGGGCGCGGTACCTGCTCGCCAACCTGCTCGACGAGGCCCGGCGGGGCGGGTTCGTGCCGGACCAGCTGCTCGCCACCGACTACGTGAACACGATCACGGTGGAGCACGAGCCCAAGTACCCGGGCGACGAGGAGATGGAGGAGCGGATCGACTCGATCCTCCGCTGGAACGCGGCCCTCATGGTCGTGCGCGCCAACGCGCGCTCGCACGGCATCGGCGGGCACCTGGCCACGTTCGCGTCGTCGGCCGAGCTGTACGACGTCGCCTTCAACCACTTCTTCCGCGGCAAGGACGGCGAGGGCTCCGGCGACCAGATCTTCTACCAGGGCCACGCCTCGCCCGGGATCTACGCGCGCTCGTTCCTCGAGGGGCGCTTCGACGAGGCGAAGCTCGAGAACTTCCGCCGCGAGGCGGTGCGCGGCACGGGTCTCTCCTCGTACCCGCACCCGCGGCTGATGCCCGACTACTGGGAGTTCCCCACGGTGTCGATGGGCCTCGGCCCCATCGCGTCGATCTACCAGGCGCGCTTCAACCGCTACCTGCACGCGCGCGGCATCAAGGACACGACCGACTCGCGCGTGTGGGCGTTCGTGGGCGACGGCGAGACCGACGAGCCCGAGTCGCTCGGCGCCCTCTCCGTCGCGGCGCGCGAGGGGCTCGACAACCTGGTGTGGGTGGTCAACTGCAACCTGCAGCGCCTCGACGGGCCCGTGCGCGGCAACGGGAAGATCGTCCAGGAGCTCGAGACGGTCTTCCGCGGCGCGGGCTGGAACGTGATCAAGGTGGTCTGGGGCCGCGAGTGGGACCCCCTCTTGGCGAACGACACGGAGGGCCTGCTCCGGCGGCGGCTCAACGAGCTGCTCGACGGGCACTTCCAGAAGATGCGCGCCGAGGGCGGCGCCTACATCCGCAAGCACCTGTTCGGCACCGATCCGCGGCTGCTCGACCTCGTGTCGCACCTCGACGACGACCAGATGGGCCGCCTGCGGCGCGGCGGGCACGACCGCTTCAAGGTCCACGCGGCCTACAAGGCGGCCGTCGAGCACCGCGGGCGCCCCACGGTGGTGCTGGCCCACACGGTGAAGGGCTGGGACCTCGGCAAGGCGCAGTCGTCCAACCGCGCCCACGGCGTCAAGGAGATGGACCTCGCCGAGCTGAAGTCGTTCCGCGACCGGCTCGAGCTGCCCATCTCCGACGCCGACGTCGAGAAGATGCCGTACTACCACCCGGGCAAGGACGCGCCCGAGGTGCGCTACCTCCTCGAGCACCGCCGGGCGCTCGGCGGCCAGCTGCCCAAGCGGAGGATGCGCGCCCCGCACGCGATGCCCATCCCGGGCCCGAAGCTCTACGAGGAGTTCCACAAGGGCACGCCGAAGCCGGTGTCGACGACCATGGCGTTCGTCTCGCTCTTCTCGAAGCTGCTCAAGGACCCCGAGATCGGCCGGCGGATCGTCCCGATCATCCCGGACGAGGCGCGCACCTTCGGCATGGACCCGCTGTTCAGCAGCGTGGGCATCTACGACCCCGCTGGCCAGCAGTTCGAGCCCACGGACGCGGGCATGCTCCTGCGCCTGCGCATGAGCGCGGACGGCCAGGTGCTCGAGGAGGGCATCACGGAGGCGGGCTCCATGGCCTCCTTCCAGGCCGCGGGCACGTGCTACGCGACCCACGCCGAGCCCATGTTCCCGTTCTACGTCTTCTACTCGATGTTCGGCATGCAGCGGACCGGCGACCAGGTCTGGGCGTTCGGCGACGCGCGCGGGCGCGGGTTCCTCCTGGGCGGCACCGCGGGCCGCACCACGCTGAACGGCGAGGGCCTCCAGCACGAGGACGGCCACAGCCACCTGCTCGCCACGGCGGTCCCGAACCTGATCGCGTACGACCCCGCGTTCGCCTACGAGATCGCGGTGATCGTGGAGGAGGGGCTGCGGCGCATGGTGCGCGAGACGCAGGACGTCTTCTACTACCTGACGCTGCAGAACGAGAACTACGTCCAGCTCCCGATGCCCGGCGACGTCAAGGAGGGGATCCTCCGGGGCATCTACAAGCTCCGCGACGCGCCAGAGCGCCTCGCGCGGCACGTGCAGCTGTTCGGCAGCGGGTGCGCGGTGAACCTCGCGATGGCGGCCCAGGAGCTCCTCGCGACGAACCACGGGGTCTCGTCCGACCTCTGGAGCGTCACCTCGTACCAGCAGCTCCGCCGCAACGCGCTCGACGTCGAGCGCCACAACCGCCTCCATCCCGACGAGGCGCCGAGGCGGCCCTACCTGGTCGAGGCCCTCGGCGACGCGAAGGGGCCGTTCGTGGCCGTCTCCGACTACGTGAAGCTCATGCCCGACATGGTCGCGCGGTGGCTCCCGGGCCGGCTCACCCCGCTCGGCACCGACGGCTTCGGCATGAGCGACACCCGCGAGGCCCTGCGCCGGCACTTCGAGATCGACGCGCCGTCCATCGTGATCGCCACGCTCGAGGCCCTCGCGGCCGAGGGGAAGGGCAAGAAGGGCGAGGTCTCCGCCGCCTTCAAGACCTACGCGTACGACCCCGAGAAGTTCCGCCCCTCGGCGCTCTGACCGAGTCCGCGCGGACGTCCCGGCTCCGTCCCTCTCCGCTTGCGCGCGAGCGTGCGGGCAGGCCATCCTGTCCCGCCATGGGCACGCCCCCGACCTTCGATGCGGTGGTCCCGGTCGGCCCGCAGCACGTCCGGATCGCCCGCCTCTCCCTCCGCGCGCTCGCGGCGAACGCGCGCCCGTCCCGGATCCACGTGATCGCCTCGGCGGCGACGCACCGCGCCTTGCGGCGCGCCGTGCCGGGCGTCGTCGTCCTCCACGACGAGGACCGCCTCCTCCCCGGGCTCACGCTCGCCGGCGTCGCGGACGCGATCCGTGCCCGCGGCGTCGTTCCCGACCGCGCGGGCTGGTACCACCAGCAGTTCGTGAAGCTCGGCGCGCCGCTCGTCGTGGGGTGCGAGGACCGATGCCTCCTCTGGGACGCCGACACGGTGCTGCTGCGCCCCACGGCGTTCTTCGACGGCGAAGGGCGCGCCCTCGTGGCCCGCGAGAGGGAGCACCACGCGCCCTACTTCCGCACCCAGCAGCGCCTGCTGGGCTTCGGCAAGGTCGCGCCGTTCTCGTTCGTCGCGCAGCACCTTCCCCTGCGCACCGACCACCTCCGCCGGCTCCTCGACCGCATCGCCCCCGCCGGGGCCGCCGCGGGCGCCTGGGCGTGGCGCATCCTCGAGGCCGTGGACTCCGAGGACCTCGCCGGGGCCGGCTTCAGCGAGTACGAGACGTGCGGGAGCTTCGTCCTGGAGAGGGATCCCGCGTCGGTCGTCTGCCGCACGCTGCCCTCGGAGCGGCACGGATCGTTGCTCTTCGGAGCTCACCCGGGACGCCTCGACCTCCGCCGCCTGGCCCGTGCGTTCGCGCTCGCTTCCTTCGAGGTCACCCCCTGCGCTCCGCGGCTCCGCGCCCTCCGGAATCGGGCCTCGAGCGTGCTGACGCCGTGGAGGGCCCCGGCCCGGGCCTGACCCGGCACCTTCCTCCGCGGGCCGGCCCTCAACCGACCTCCCCCTGACGCCTGGGCCCGCGCCTCGGCATCCAAGCAAGGTTCGGGCTCCCTCCGCATCCCCCCCCGGGGGCGCGTCTTCGAGCCGGACGTCGGTCCGAGGCGATGGCCCTCGGCCCGGATCCCGGAGGCGACGCATGACCCTCAGACGGCGATGGACCCTCGGGGTGCGCGAGGCGAGGGCCCGCTGGAGGGGCGACCTGCCCGCCGTCGACCGCATCCGCCGCAAGCGCGAGTTCGAAGGCCTCACCGGCGAGGTGGACTTCGTCACGTTCGATCGGGACGGCGTGCGGTGGACCGTGTTCGCATCCGACCACGGGGTCTCGCGCACGCTCTTCGTGGACGGTGGGCACCAGACGGCGGAGCGCGAGGGCGTCCTCGCCTGGCTCGAGGTCCACCAGCCGCACGCGCTCCGACGGTCCGTGATCGTGGACGTGGGCGCCAACGTCGGCACGCCCGCGATCCCCTTCGCGCGGTCCACGGGCTGCCGGGTGCTCGCCATCGAGCCCATGCCCGACAGCTTCGAGCTCCTCGAGCGCAACGCGGCGCACAACGCGTTGGACGGGAGGGTGCTCTGCCGTCGGGCCGCCGTGGCCGCCCGGTCCGGCGTCCTCGAGATGGTGTGGCAGTCCGACCGCGGCAAGTGCGAGGTGCTCGCGCGCGGCTCCCGCCAGGGGTTCGGACGCCGCGGCCGGGGCGCTCGCGTCGTCGAGGTGCCCGCCCTGCCCCTCGACGCCCTCGTCGCGCGCGAGGGCATCCCGCCCTCGGACGTCGCGTTCGTCTGGAGCGACACCCAGGGGTTCGAGCGGGAGGTCGTCGCGTCCGGCTCGAGCCTCTGGACCGCCGGGGTCCCGCTTTACGTGGAGGTGTGGCCCGACGGACTCCGCGCCCACGGCGGGTGCGACCCGTTCGCCGAGGAGGTCGAGCGCAGCTTCGACCGCATGGTCGTGCGGGAGGATCTCGTGGCGTGGGGCGCCCACGCGCGGTCCCGGCCGGTCGGCGAGCTGCGCGGGCTCCTCGCGACGATCCGGCAGGACAGCGACATCCTGCTCCTCCCGCGTCGGACCGGGTAGGCCATGCCCCGCCGCCGAGGCCGTCCCCGGCGAACGCGTGCGGTCGCGAGCCCTCCGGGGGACGATGGGGCCGCCATGTCCGAGCTCCTCCACCTCCGGCCCGAGAACGCACGCCGCTTCCCCTGGAAGAACGGACGCGGCGTCACCGAGGAG
>JAYTCP010000665.1:0-2757 GCA_043736435.1 Planctomycetia bacterium
CGGCGCCACGTGCGGGACGTCGAGCTCACCAGCGACTTCATCGTCGGCTTCCCGGGCGAGACCGACGCCGACTTCGCCGCGACGCGCGCGCTCGTCGAGGAGATCGGCTTCGTGCAGGCCTACGTCTTCAAGTACAGCGTCCGCCCCAACACGCTCGCGGCCCGCCGCCTCGAGGACGACGTGCCCGAGGAGACGAAGCGGGCCCGCAACCTCGCGCTGCTCGAGGCCCAGGACGCCTTCAGCGAGGCCGCGAACCGCGCCCTCCTCGGCACCACCGTCGAGGTGCTCCTCGACGAGGTCAGCAAGACCGACGCCTCGCGGCTCTCGGGCCGCACGCCCGGCAATCGGATCGTCCACGCGGGCGCCGCCGCGGCGCTCGTCGGGCGACTGGCCCGCGTGCGCGTCACCGACGCCACGGCCCATTCGCTGCGGGGCGAGCTCGTCGCCGTGGAGTCCGCCCCGGGGCGCTGGGACGACCGCTGACCTCCCCCGGCGACCGCGCCCTGCTGCTCGAGGCGGCCGCACTCGCGGAGCGCGGGCGGTTCCGCGTCGAGCCCAATCCTCCGGTGGGGGCGATCGTCGTCCGCGGCGGACGGGTCGTCGGGCGCGGATGGCACCGCGCCTACGGCGGTCCGCACGCGGAGGTGGAGGCCCTCCGCGCGGCGGGCCCGCGCGCGCGGGGCGCCGTCGCCTACGTCACCCTCGAGCCCTGCAGCACCCACGGGAAGACGCCCCCGTGCGTCGAGGCCCTCGTTCGCGCGCGCGTGGCCCGCGTCGTCTTCGCCGAGCGCGATCCGAATCCCGACCACGGCGGCCGAGCCGCCCGCGCGCTCCGCGCCGCCGGCATCCGGGTCGACGGCCCGATCGGGCTCGACGCCGGCCGGGCGCTCCTGGTCCCCTTCCGTCGCTGGCTTCCCGTGGGTCGCCCGTGGGTCGTCGCCAAGTGGGCGATGTCGATGGACGGGCGCACCTCCCCGGCCGAGGGCGAGGGCGGCGCGCTCTCCGGCCCGCGCGCCGCGCGCCTCGTCCACGATCTGCGGGGTCGCGTCGAAGCCGTCGCCGTCGGCGTGGGCACCGTGCTCGCCGACGACCCGCGGCTCACGTGCCGGCGTCCCGGCGGCCCTCCGCACGGGCGTCCGCAGCCCCTCGCGGTCGTCTTCGACTCCGCTCTGCGCACCCCGATCGACGCGAACGTCGTCCGCGAGTCCTCCCCCGAGCGCCCCCTCCTCCTCTTCACCGCCCGCCCCCACACGTCGAAGGCCGACGCGCTCGCCGCCCTGCCGGGCGTCGCGGTGATCCCCGCGGCGGGACCCGACGGGCGCGTGGACCTCACGCTCGCCCTCGACGCGCTCCACGCGGTCGGCGTGCGGCGCCTCCTCCTCGAGGGCGGAGGCACCCTCGCCGGCGCCTTCCTCCGCGCGGGGCTCGTCGACCAGGTGGCGGCGCTCGTCGCCCCGCGGCTCCTGGGAGGGAAGGACGCGCCGCTCCCGCTCGTGGCCACGGGCATCGACGACCTGGCCGACGCGCCCCGCCTCGATCCGATGCGCGTCCGCCGCGTCGGCGACGACCTCTGGATCGACGCGCTGGTCGCGCCGCCCCCGTAGCTGCCGTCCCTGCTACCGAGGAACGGCGTTCGTGATGTCGGAGGCGCGGTAGCGGATGCGATGCGAGCGGATCTCGGCGCGGACCTCGAGCAGCACCGGGTCGACCGGATCGACGTAGGACGCGCGCGCGGCGAACTCCTCGGCCGTCGCGTACACCCGCGCCTCCCAGAAGAACTTCGTCGCGTCGAGGAGCATGCGGAACTGATCGCGATCGATGGTCCCGAGCATCGCCAGGGCCTTCAGCGCGTCCGGCGACTCGCGGGCCGTCAGCCGTCGGATGCGACCCAGCGCGCGCCGCGCGGCGACGTAGCTCGCGTCGGACGCGTCCGCGAGCCGCCGGACCCGCGAGACGACGCCGTTCTTCGCCTGGGCCCGCGCCTCGTCGGCCGCGATGGCGGCGAGGTTCACGTGCTGCTTCGCCTCGAGGAAGCGCACCGTGACCTCCTTCTGGCGCTCGCCGTCGCGCAGCGCGCGCGCGCGATCCTCCTCGCTCGCGAGCTGCTCCGCCTGCGAGGCCGCCACGCGGCGCGACAGGTCGGCGAGGAGCGCGTCCACCTTCGCGGCGTTCGCCGCCCCGGCGAAGTCGAGCTTCAGCTGCCTCAGGGCCGCGAGGGCCGTCCGCGTGTCGCCCGCCTCGAGGGCCTTCGAGGCGCGTCCGATGCCGGCCTCGACCGCCCGCAGCTCGGCCTCCGCCACGGCCTTCTCGTACGCGCGCGCGTCGATCGCGCGCAGCGCCAGCGCCTTCTCGTACTCGGCGCGCGCCTCCGCCCAGAGCCCGAGCTCGCTCGCCAGCTCGGCCAGCCCGAGGCGCACGGCCCCGTCGTCCGCGGCGGCCACGGCGACGCGCACCCGGAACACGCCGAGCGGCGACAGGGCGCTCCACGCGACCTTCCGCGAGACCTCCCCGACGGTGATCGTGAGCTCCTTGCCATCGACGGAGGTCACCACGCCCCGCAGCGTGGTCCCGTCGAGCAGCGGCACGTCCACCGGCGGCGGCGCGTCCGCCGCGTGGGCGGTTCGCGTCGTCGCGAGGGCCCCCCCGATCGACGCACCGAGAATCGTGCCGAGAAGCGTGCCGGGGAGCGTGCCGAGAAGCACGGCGCAGCCGAGGGTGACACGTCGGGTCATGGGAGAGGTCCGGGGACGGCGGTCC
>JAYTCP010000666.1:0-5289 GCA_043736435.1 Planctomycetia bacterium
TCCCGTGCTCGCGATTCGTCGAGTCTCCTTCGCGGTCGCCTCCTCCGACGCGTCCGAGTGGCGCGAGGCACGGATCGACGCCGACCTTGTCGACGGCCCCGCGCCCGCCGCGGCCCCGCTCGCGCTCGGCTGGTCGATGGCGGACGGGCCCACGATCGATGTCGGTGGCGGCTCCATGGTCATGGACTTCCCGGCCGGCGAGCCGTATGAGGCCTCGGTCGTGGAGCCCTCGAACGCGCATTGGCGGCGCCTCCTCGGGGGGCTGACGCAGGCGCACGCCGCTGGGACCCGTGCGGTCGCATTGCGGATCGACCCGAGGGTGCCTTGGGCTCACGTCGCCGAGACGCTGGGCCTCCTCGTCGCGGGGGGCCTGTCCGACGTCACCATCGACGGCGGCCCCAGTTGGAGGCTGTCCACGCCGCGTCGCTCCCCGGCCCGACTCGGTGGTCCCGGCCCTGAACTCGTGGACATGCCCCCGGCCGTCGCCGTCGGAATCGGGGTTGGTCTCGCGCTCTCGCTGTTCGGCCTCTTGGCCGTCACGTCGCGGCGGCGCTCTCGCCGTCCCCCGAGGGCCTGATCGGGGGCATGGCCGGAGGGAAGCAGGTCGGCGGCGAAGCGAGAGCGGATGGGAGATCCTTCGTCCATGGGACCAGTCTACATCGCCGGGATGCGCCCCCGCATCCCGAGACCAGCTGGGATTGCGCTACCAAGTCGGCGACGAGGGCTCACCTGCTCGTCGCCTCCTCTTTCGGACCCCACGACTGTAACTCTCTCGGTGACGCGGCCGGCCGGGACAGGTCGATCGTCAGACCTCCGGTGCGCGATGTACCGGATCTTCTCGGCGAGCGCATCGGTCGCCACTGCTGGGCCGCGTCGGATCGCACGTGGCGCCGCCATGTGACGCCGCCGTGACCGGCCGCGCCCAGTGTGGACCATGGAGGGTCTCCCATGCGCCTCGTGCTGACCGCGGGACTGCGCAGGGCTCGAGGTGCCCCACGCCCATGTCTCCGATCGGACGGGGGTGGGCCGGCGGGCAGGATCAGGGATCGGACGTCCTCAGGGTGAACGCGCCTCCCGCGTAGCCGTGGACGCCGATGCGGAGGATGCTGGCCTGGGTTGCGGTGAAGGTCAGCTTCTCGTTGCCCGACACTGTGTTTGACCGCAGCAGGTAGGCTTGCGTCGTCGGGGGAAGATCCATGCGGAGGTAGAGGTCGACGTCGGACGCCGAGGAGGTCCGAACGACCACCGACCTCCCCGTGGGAACGTGGAGCAGGAACACCTTCATCTCGTCGGTCGCGACCTGACCCGACACGTTCAGGTGCTGAAACGTCGACGGCGGCGAGCTCGTGGAACCAAGGCCCGGCGCGTATGTCACCCTCAGCTTGTACGTCGAGCTCTGCGCAAAGCCGTTCACGCCGAGGAAGACCTGCCCGGTGCCCACCGCAGAGCACTCTTCGTCGGTCCCGCCCTTGTACGGACGGCAGTCGTACGCGGTGTGGGTCGGCGCCGAGCCCAAGCGCAGGAAGAGGTCGGCATCGCCGGTTCCCGTGAGCGCCGCGGAGAACGTGCCACCGCTGGCCACCAAGTACGGCCCGTACTGCTTCCACTCGCCTTTGACCAGCACGCCGCTCTCGACGACCTCCCGCTCGGGCAGGTGGAGGGTCCCCGGGATCCGCGCGAGCGTCGGTCGCCGGTCGACGATCTCGAGCGACACGGGGACGCCGATCCATCGCAGCCCGTCTCCCACGTGCAGGTCGTAGGCTCCACGCGTGGCCTTGGACGTGGCCGAGAGGACGACGCTTCGCTGCTTCCTCTCGACCGGGCCGAGCAGCGCCGTGGCCTCCGGGGTCGACTTCCCACCCTTCGGGACGAGCAGCGCTTGCGTGAGCCGGTCGAGGTCCTCCCCCGCGAAGCTGAGCTTCATGGCCGGTCCGCCGGCCTCCACCCGGAGCTTCCCGGGGCTCACGTCCCGGAGCTGGAAGTCGTCCTTCGCGTCGGACCGGCCGGCTCCGAGGAGGAGCAGGAGAACGCCCGCGACCCGGAGCGAGGTCGAATCCGTCGCGTGCCAGCTCATGAGGACCTCCGTCGGCGCGGTGCTCGCGGCTCGACCGATGGGACTGCCGGCGCGATTGTCGCGCGCCGGCGCCGCGGAGTCTCCAGGAAATGGAACGCACGCTCCCCGGCCGGTCGGCGTCAGCGCGCCGGAGCGACGGCGTCGGCGAGCGCGAGCAGGAGTGGCTTCCCCGCACCGTGCCAGGCGCTGCGTGCATGCAGGCGAGGGTCGCGGGCTCGAGGGCCTCCAGGCGCTCGAGGATCGGCCGGGAGCCCGGGCCGTGCGCGTAGTAGTCCATCCCGTGGCGCGCCTGCTCGCTGGGCCCCAGGATGTCGGTCTCGGCGATGGGCTGCTCGCCCTTGCCCGCCTGGGTGAAGAGATCCCCGCAGAACAACGTCTTCTCGGTCTCCTCGAAGAGGAAGCCGCACTCCCACGCGTGGGGGACGTGGGGGGCGTCGAACCTCGGAGGATACGCGCACCGATCGTCGGCGGGCGAGGATCGCCACGCCGCCAGGACCCCCCGCGTCCAAAGCGCCGACGGCGCGCATGCCCGCTGCGACGAGCGCCCCGTCGTCGCTACGTCCCGCCGAGGCTCCCGAGGTCGATGACGAACCGATAGCGCACGTCGCCGCGGAGCATGCGCTCGTAGGCCTCGTTGATCTGCTGGATGGGGATCACCTCGACGTCCGCGACGATCCCGTGGGCCCCGCAGAAGTCGAGCATCTCCTGGGTCTCCTTGATGCCGCCGATCAGCGACCCGGCGAGACGCCGGTTGCCCATGATCAGCGAGAACGCGGAGACCGGGGCCGGCTCCGGCGGGACGCCGACGACGACCATCACGCCCTGCGGGCGGAGGAGCCCGAGGTGCGCGTCGTAGTCGTGCTTCGCCGAGACCGTGTCCACGAGGAGGTCGAATCGCTTCGCGAGCGTCGTGAAGATCGCCGGATCCCGCGTCTCGGCGAACGCGTGCGCCCCGAGCCGGCGGGCATCCGGCTCCTTCGCCTTGGACGTGCTGAACACGGTGACCTCGGCGCCCATCGCCACGGCCAGCTTCACCGCCATGTGGCCGAGGCCGCCGAGCCCCACGACCCCGACGCGGTCGCCCTTCTTACAGCCCCATTGCCGCAGCGGCGAGTACGTCGTGATCCCGGCGCAGAGGAGCGGCGCGGCGGCCGCGGGATCGAGTCCCGCGGGGATCCTCAGCACGAAGCGCTCCGGGACCACGACCCGCTTCGAGTAGCCGCCGAAGGTCGGCGTCACGCGATCCATCTCGGTGCCGTTGTAGGTGTACGCGGCGGTCGCCTCGCAGAACTGCTCCGTGTCGTGCCGGCAGGGCTCGCAGACGCGGCAGGAGTCCACCATGCATCCGACGCCCGCGACGTCGCCAGCCCGGAACCCCTTCACGTCCCTGCCCACGCGGCGGACCCGGCCGACGATCTCGTGGCCGGGGACCATGGGGAAGGTCGCGCCCGTCCACTCGTCGCGGGCCTGGTGGATGTCGGAGTGGCAGACGCCGCAGAACAGGACGTCGATCTCGACGTCGTGGGGCCTCGGCTCGCGCCGGTCGATCTGGAACGGGATCAGGGGCTTTCCCGCGGCGGGCGCGGCGTAGGCGGACGTCTTCGGCACGGTGGCCTCCCGTTCGCTCCGATCCGGGGTGGGGATCGGTGCGCCGGCGAGGCTAGCACGGGGCCGGGCCTCCCCCGGGGCGAGGGAGCCGAGCCGGGCGGCATCCGCGCGTGCGACCGCGGGAGGCTCGCGAGCCCCCTCGCTCTGGCGGTGCGAACCGGAGTCGTCCACGCAGCGGAGCGGTTGCGACCATGGTCCTTCGCCCAAGCCAATCGACGGCTGGCCGTGTCGAAGAGGACCGGATCGTGCTTCCTCCTCGCCCGGCGCGGCCCGGATCCGCGACGGGCCCCCTTGGCCGACACGAGTCCCCGCGCGCAAGCCGGGCTTGTTCAGCCTCCGCGGGATCAGAAGCCCTGGGACCGAAGATGGGACGCCGCCTGCGAATCGAGGTGCTCGTGCGAGTGTCCACCCCCCGCTCGGCCGTTCGACATCGCGCGGATCGTGCCGAGGCCACGGCGGCGGTCTCCTCGGGCCTACCCCCAGGATTCTCAGGGACCCTCCGCTCCCCGGGGAAGGCAGCCCTCGCGCGAGGGTCGCCGTTCCGGTTCGTGGCCGCATCCGCGGCGGACGGTAGGAATCCGGGGCTGCCTGCGCCTACCGGGTCGGTGCGCGGCGGTTCTCACTCGGAGCCGCGCTCCGGGCCATCCTCCGCCGATCCGGCCGAGCGGTCACCTCGAGGACCTCGCCGGCCTCGGCGGAGTCCTCCATGCCGTCGAGGGACTGTGGACCGAGATCGAGCGAAGGGTCGGGGACGTCCGACTCGTCGATGCGCAGCTTGGCGCACTGGCGGCGCGTGAGCGGGGTCCGGAACTGGCAGCCGAGGCGCAGGAAGTTGCGGTCCAACGGGCTCGTGGTCACCCGGATGACGTCGGCGAGCACGGACACCTTCGGGCCGAGCTTCGCCTTCATCCCCTGCGCGAACACCGCGGCCACGAGGAACGCCAACGGCACCAGGTCTCCGTCGCCGACCGGGGGGATGTCGCCATCGTGGGCCTCGAACAGCATCCCGCCCCGGGAGACGTCGATCGTCTTCCCGCGGACCGTGGCACCGGCACCGACGCAGACGGCTTCGATCACAATGGGCTGGCGCATCCAACGACGCTTGCCGGACAGGTGATCGGGGGGCCGGGACTCGAGCTTCTTCGCCACGATGCGGCCTCCATCCGGGTCGCGCTTGCACCTGGCTCCATCGGCGTTTCCCCGCCCCCGCGATAAGGGGTCGTGCGCGAATTCCAGCTCGAGGCGGCGGCCGCTCGCCACACCGGGGGGGTAGGGCACCCGCAGCCGGGCCCGTCCCGAGGAGCGTGACCTCCGCCGCGGGGTGGGGTCCGTCCTCGAGCCCGCGGGGCGGTACGCCCGCGCGTTCGGCCATTTCGAGGGCCGTCGATCCGTCGGGGGAATGTGGGGGGCGCCGGGGGCGGACCCCGACGCAAAGCCGACCGAGGGCAGGGAAGGGCCCGAAGAAGACGAGGGCAAGGAGAAGGCGCCGGAGAAGGCTCCCCCTCCGAAGTGACCCGTCGCCGGCCGTTCGGCTAGACCCGCCGACCCCCGATCCAGGAGAAGGCGATGGGTCGGCCCTTGCGCGTCGTCAGCTCGCTCGCCGCCGC
>JAYTCP010000667.1:0-12253 GCA_043736435.1 Planctomycetia bacterium
AGCCCGACACCCCTATCGGCCAGCGCCGCGAGCGGTCCGCGGCTTCGGACGGGGGTAGCCCCGGAACCCGGGCCCCTCCGGGGGGAGCGCGTTCAAGACGGCGGCCGCCCCGGGGCTTCCCGTCCTACAGCGCCTTCGGCACGCCGACGCGCCGACGCAGGTCGTCGTGGAGGATCCCGTTCGTCGCGATCACGTGACGGCCGTGGAGCCAGTCGTCGCCGCCACGCAGGTCCGTGATCGTGCCGCCCGCGGCGCGCACCAGCGCGGCCCCGGCGGCCACGTCCCACGGCTTCAGGTGGAACTCCCAGTAGCCGTCGAGGCGCCCGGAGGCGACGTAGGCGAGGTCGAGCGCCGCGCTGCCGAACCGGCGGATGCCGCGGGCGACGCGCGCGATGCGGGCGAGCACGTCGAGGTTGTCGTCCTCGATGCGATCGATGTCGTACGCGAACCCCGTGGCGAGGACGGCCTCGGACAGCATCGGCGTGACGCTGACCGAGACGGGGCGGTCGCCCTCGTGCGCGCCCTGGCCGGGCCCGCCCCAGAACGTCTGTCCGAGGGCGGGCGCGTGCACGACGCCGAGCAGCGGACGGCCCGCCTCCACGAGGCCGATGCTCACGCAGAAGAACGGGATGCCGTGGACGAAGTTCGTCGTGCCGTCGAGGGGGTCCACGATCCACGTGGGGCGGTCGCCCGCCTCGCGGCGCCCGCCCTCCTCGGCCAGCAGCCCGTGGTCGGGGAACGCCTCGGCGAGGCGGCGCGCGATCAGCGCCTCCGCGTCGCGGTCGGCGGCCGTCACGAGGTCGCGGGGGCCCTTCCGCTCGATCTCGGCGCCGGAGAGGCGCCCGAAGCGCTCGAGCAGCAGGTCCCCGGCCTCCCGGGCGATGGCGAGCGCGACGTCGATCACGGCGGTCCCTCCGGGGCTCCCTCGTTCGCGGCCTTCGCCCGCTGGGCGCGCCACCACGCGATCCGACGCGCGACCTCGCGCTCGTCGCCGACCTCGACGGCCACGTAGAAGCGCTCGCCCGCCAGCGCCCGCGGCAGGTAGTCCTGCGCGACGAACGCGTGCTTCGCGTCATGCGGGTAGCGGTAGCCCTCCCCGTGGCCCCACGCCTTCGCGAGCGCCGTCGGCGCGTTGCGCAGGTGGAGCGGCACGGGCAGATCCGGCGTCGCCTTCGCGGCGGCGTGCGCGGCCCCCATCGCGAGCACCACGGCGTTCGACTTCGGCGCCGCGGCCAGGTAGACGACGGCCCGGACCATGGCGAGCTCGGCCTCGGGGAGGCCCAGCACCGCCACGGCCTCGTTCGCCTCGAGCGCGACGCGGGTCGCGTGCAGGTCGGCGAGCCCGACGTCCTCGCACGCCATGGCCACCATGCGTCGCACGATCGTCCGCGCGTCCTCGCAGCCCTCGATCATGCGGGCCATCCAGTACAGCGCGGCGTCGGGATCGCTGCCCCGGAGGCTCTTGTGGAACGCCGACAGGGCGTCGTAGGCCGCGTCGCCGCCCTTGTCGTACAGCGCCATGCGGCGCTGGGCCGCCTCGCGCACGTCCTCGAGCCCGATCGTGCGCGCGTGCCCGCGCGACGTCGCGTGGCGCGCCGCCCCCTCGAGCACGTTGAGGAGCCGTCGCGCATCGCCGTCGGAGAGGCGCAGGAGCGCCGCGCGCGCCTCGGGCGCGAGCGTGGGCCTGCCGGGCACGCCGCGCACCGGGTCCGACAGCGCGCGCTCGAGGACCCGCTCGAGGGCCTCGACACCGAGGGGCTCGAGCACCACGACGCGCAGCCGCGACAGCAGGGCCCGCGTCAGCGCGAACGCGGGGTTCTCCGTCGTCGCCCCGAGGAGGGTCACGGTCCCCGCCTCCACGTGGGGCAGGAACGCGTCCTGCTGCGCCTTGTTGAAGCGGTGGATCTCGTCCACGAAGAGGAGCGTGCGGCGCCCCCGCGCGCGGCGGACCTGCGCCGCCTCGATCACGGCGCGGACGTCCTTCACGCCGCTGGTGACCGCGGAGAGGGCCACGAACGTGCCGTTCGCGGCCGACGCCAGGGCGCGGGCGATCGTCGTCTTCCCGACGCCGGGCGGGCCGTACAGCACGAGGCTCGGGACCTCGCCCGCGGCGGCGGCCTCGCGGAGGAACGTGCCCGGCCCGAGGACCGCGTCCTGCCCGACCACCTCGTCGAGCGTCGCGGGCCGCATGCGATCCGCGAGCGGCGTCGGCGGCGGGGGCCCGCCCCCGCCCCCACCTCCCTCCGACGTGCACGCGCCTTCCGATCCGGACGCCCCTTCCGATCCGGGCGCATCCGCGCCGAACGGCAGGCTGGGCTCGTCGTCGGCGAGGTCGTCCCGGGTCATCCGTCGAGGAGCTCGCGCACGAGGTCGTCGATGAAGCCCTTCGGGTCGCCACCGCCGGGAGGCGCGCCGTTCACGAGGATCGCGAACGCGAAGCCGCGCGCGCCGCCGACGCCGTCGACCACGCCCACCAGGCTGTGGACGCCGGAGAGGGTCCCCGTCTTGGCCCGCACGCGCGCGCGGGCGTCGGGCTCGCGCAGGCGCTTGGAGAGCGTGCCCTCCTCGCCGGGAACGGCCAGGGAGTCGCGCAGGATCGCCCCGCGCAGGGGATCGCCGTCCGTCTGCGCGACGAGGCGCGCGAGCGTCCCCGCGCAGAGCTGGTTCGCGCGCGCGAGCCCCGAGCCGTCGACCACGCGCTCGCCCGGTCGGCCGAGACCCCGCCGCGCGAGGACCGCCGCCACCGCCCGCTCGCCGCTCTCCCACGAGCCGACGCCGTCGCGCTCGACTCCCAGCCGCTTGAAGATCAACGCCGCGTACACGTTCTGGCTGCGCCGGTTCATCGTGCGCAGAAGCGGGGGCAGGGCGTCGCGCACCACGGCGAGCGGTCGTCCCTCCGCCCGGTCCGCCGGGCCCGCCGCGATCCGCACGCCCCGCGCGACGCGCACCCCGCCGGCCTCCAGGGCCTCGAGCGCGACGGCGCCGGCGTGGGCCAGCGGGTCGGGCACCGGCGTGTCGAAGGCGTACTCGAGGCCGGGACCGATCTCGCCGGTCACGCGGAGGCGCGACCGGCCGTCGAGCCAGAGCCCCCCCACCTCGGTGCGCCGCGCCGCCCCGGTCGTCACGGCGCCCGCGACCGGCCACGGCCCGGCGCCGTGGGGCAGGAGCACGGAGGCCGGACGGTCCTCGCTCGCCCCGCCGCGCACGAGCACGGTCAGGCAGGCGTCGTTCGTCACCAGGCCGGCCACGGGCGCGCCGTACCAGTCGTCGAGGTCGCTCGTCTTCCAGCCCGGGTGGACGAAGGTCCGGTCGAAGGGGCCGTCGTCGACCACGAGGGCGCCCCGGACCCTGACGATCCCGGCCGCCCGCACCGAGCGGGCGAAGCCGCTCCACGGCCAGAGCGGGTCGTCCTCGTGGCCCCGTTTCGAGATCCCGGGGTCGCCCGCGCCGCGGATCACCAGGTCACCGTCGAGGACGCCGGCGGCGTCCACCGTGCCGCGGGCGTCGAGGGTCGTCTCGTAGACGAAGCCCGGGCCGAGCAGGTCGAGCGCCGCGACGGCGGTGGCGACCTTCGCCACGGACGCGGGGATGAGCGGCACCTCCGCGTTCTTGGCGCACACCGTGGCGCCCCCGTCGAGCGCGATCACGCATACGCCGAAGCGGCTCGAGCGTCCGACGACTCCCGCGACCCGGGTCGCGAGCCGCTCGGCGAGAGGTCGGGCGGGCCCGCGCTCGCGCGCGTTCGCCGGCGCGGGCGTCCCCGCGAGCAGGAGCCCGACGAGCGCCGCGACGATCGGGGGCCAGCGGAGCTTGGAGTGGCGCGTGCGGACCATGGAGTCCCGGAGTCTACGTCCCCCCGACCTCATCCGACTCGACGGTGGATCGGCTGCGCCCGGCGGCCGCCACACCCCGGGACCCGGCGGGCCGGTCGCCCCCCGGCGCCTCCCCTCCCCGCGCCTCCCCTCCTAGGCGCCTGATGGGCGCCGGAAGAGGCCGCAGGTCGATCCTCGCGCACGCCCTCCGAGCCGCCTACAGCCCCCGCCATTCTTCGGGCATCAACGGGACCTCGCCGCGACGCGCCGCGTCGATGGCGGCGAGCAGCCGCTCCCGGTCGTTCGGCAGGCGCCCCGCGAGCGGCAGATAGTTGCTCGCGTGGTTGCTGCGGAAGATGGCCCCGGTCACCCGGGTCCTCTCGACGATCGTGCGCAGCTCGTCGAGGGTCTCCTCGGGACTCGGCAGCTCGAACCGGCCCGCGAGGACGTCGTCGTGGAGCGGCGTGCCCGGCACGGGCGTGACGCAGAGGCAGGAGATGAACCGCGGGTCCATCCGCGAGAGGGCGTCGGCGGTGGCCTCGGCGTGCTCCCTCGACCGGGCCCGCCCGCCGACGCCCAGCAGCACCATGACGCTCATCTTGATGCCCGCGGCCTGCGCCCGGCGCACCGCCTCGACCTCCTGGGCCACGGTCGCGCCCTTGACGATCCGGCGCGCGGTCTCCTCGTCGCCCGTCTCGAGGCCGAGGTAGCCGATCGACAGCTTGTGCTCGCGCAGCGCGACCAGGTCGGCGTCGCTCTTGCGCAGCACGCTGACGGCGTTCACGTACGAGCCGACGCGCGCGAGGGACGGGAACGCCGCCTCGAGCGCCGTCAGCACGGGGAGCAGCCGCGGCGTCGCGAGCGTCATCGCGTCGCCGTCGAGCAGGAACACGCGGCGCGTGTCGGGGAAGCGCCGGCCCGCCTCCGCGACGTCCTCCAGCACGTCCTCGAGCGGACGGGCGGAGAACGTCTTCGTGCGGTACATCGCGCAGTAGGTGCACTCGTTGTGGCTGCACCCGAGCGTGACCTGGAGGAGGAAGGAGTCGGCCTCCGACGGCGGGCGGTAGACGGGACCGACGAGGCGCACGGCGGAGCTCAGCGCGGCCCGGCGGGAGTGCCGGGCGCGGGCGTCGGCGGCGGAGTCGGGGGCGGGGAGCCGCCCGCGCGGGCCTTCTGGTACGCGCGTCGCTCGGCGGCCCAGTCGGCCGTCCAGGCGGCGACCCTCTCCTGGAGGGTGCGCATGGAGGCGCGCGTCACTTCGGCGTCGGGCACCGAGGGGAACTTCGGGAACACCTTCTTCTCGACGGCATTGCGCCCCTCGCGGCGCACCGCGTCGCGCATCTGCCGATAGGCTTCGGACATCACCTCGAACGACGGGTCGAGCACGAAGTCGAAGAGGAAGTACTCCGCGTTGGCCTCCTTGAACTCGACCATCTGCCGGATCGCGGCGAGCTTCTGCGGTTGCGAGCCCTCCGAGAGGCGCCACCGACGCCACATCTCGCGGGAGGCCGCCACCTCCGCCGGCGTCGAGACCACGTCGAGGCCGGGCGGGAGGTCGGCGTAGCCCGTCAGCCGCGAGAGCGCGGCGCGCACGACCTGGTACTCGACGAGCCCGAATGTCTCGCTCGCCACGTACGGAAGGAGGTAGGCGATGGCCGCGGGCTGGTCCGCCTCCCCCAGGGTCTCGATCGCGAGCAGACGCACGTCCATCTCCACGTCGGAGAGGGCGAGGCGGAGCATCGGGACCGCCAGCGGGCGATGGAGCGTGCCGAGGATCTTGACGACCCACATGCGGCACTCCGGGTCGGGCTCGGTCTCGTAGGCGATGCGGAGCAGCACCGTCCCGGGCACCTGCTTCACGTAGCGCAGGGAGCAGCCCTCCGAGAGCGCCCGCAGGGCGTTGCGGCGGGTCGCGACGTCCGGAGAGTCGGCTGCGCGGATCACCTCGGTCCACGAGATCTCGGGCTCCCCGCCGGGCGGCGCCGTGGGGCCGGCCGTCGGCGGCCCCTGCTTGAGCCGCTCGATGGTGGCCTGCGCGTCCTTGCGCTCGTCCGCGGACAGGTAGGGCATGGTGCGCTCGATCGTGGCCCGCACGCGCTGCCAGTCGCCCTTCTTCGCGTAGATGCCGCGCAGGCGCTGGAGCACGTGGAGGGCGTCGGGGCCCTGCGCCTCGTGCGCGACCTCCTCGAGGACCTTGGCCGCGGCGTCGGGCTCGCCCTTCCCGTCGAGGGCGATCCCCTCGTAGAAGCGGTAGCGGGGGTTCTCGGGGTCGCGCCCGCGGAGGGCGCGGAGCTCGCGGAGCGCCGCGTCCCAGTCGTGGCTCTGCAGGTGGACCACCACGAGATTGCGCCGGATGCCGAGGTCGCCCGGATCCCGCGAGAGGCGCTCCTCGAGCAGGCGCCGCGCCCGGGGCCAGTCCTTCGCCTCGGTGGCGAGCGCCGCGAGCAGCTCGAGGGCCTCGGGCTGGCCGGGCCGCTGGGCGAGCGCCTTCTCGAGGTGCGCCTGCGCCTCGGCACGATTCTTCAGCTCGACGAGGAGCTGGGCGATCTTGATGTGGGCGAAGTAGAAGCGCGGGTCCGCCGCGAGGGCCTGGTCCATCTCCTGGCGGGCCGCGACCGGGTTGCCGTCGTAGTAGTGGGCGCGCCCAAGGAGGAAGTGGGAGAGCGCGCTCGGATCCCGCACCACCCGGTTCACGTACTTGCGCACCACCGGCACGAGGCTCTTCTGCTGCCGGGCGCGCTCGAGCTCGCCGTTCTGCTCCGCGACGGCGCGATCGACCTCGCGCTCCCAGGGCGCGTCCTCGGCGGAGGCGACGCGGGCCGGCGCCGTCCCGGTCCCGGCGGCGACGGGCGCGGCGAGCACGAGGACGAGCAGGGCGGACCGTTTGCGCAGGAAGGCTCGTCGCACGGGGGGCTCCGGGATCGGTCGGGAGAGGGGGCGGCGGGAGGTCAGGGCTGCGGGCGCTCGAGCCACCACGTCGTCATCGCGTCGAGGAAGGCCTCGCGGCGCTCGGCGGTGAGGGCCGCGTCGTCGAACCTCGGGAGGCTCAGCATCCACGCGTCCCGGGGCGTCTTGCCCTTCACCAGCGGGACGAGGCGCGCGAGGGCGCGCCACGCCGTGCTCCACACCACGGGGTCGCCGTCGAGGGCGAACGGGAAGAGCAGCTCGTCGGGCCTCCGGTCGGCCGCGGCGAACACGGCCTCCATGGATGCGAGCTTCAGCTCCTGCGCGCGCGCGCCGGCCCACCACGCCTTGAAGGCGGCGGCCTGCGACGCGGGATCCTCCTCCGCGGGCGGCGGGCTCACCTTCGCGATCTCGTAGATCGCGAGCCGGGCGGACGTCGCGAGGTCGAGGTCCGGCCCCGTGGCGTGCCGCATGAGCGACGCCACCGCGAGCGGGTTCCCGACGACCCCGAGCACGTCGGCGGCCTTCCGGCGCACGTTCGCGTCCTCGTCGCGCAGGGAGCTGCGCAGCAGGACGGCGAACTCGGGCGAGGGGTAGCGCTCGAGCACGACGAGGGCGAGCGTGCGGGCGGCCGGGTCGGGCTCGCGCGCGGGATCGAGGCGCTCGACGAGGGCGATCAGCAGGTCGCCCTTCACCTCGGGGATCTCCTTCGGCGAGCGGAGCACGTAGTGGAGGGCGGCTACGCGGGCGGCGGGCTCCGGGGCGCGCAGCATGCGCGAGAGGACCTCCGGCGTGGGCGGTCCCTTGGGCGCCTCGGGCCCGGCGGCGCTCTTCCCGGCGGCCGCGCGCCTCAGGGCCTCGATCTGGTCCCCGATCTTGCGCTTCTCCTCGGGGGTGCGGGCGACGCGCCGCAGGCGCTCGAGCACCCAGATGCCCTCCTCGGGCTCCACGTCGGCCGTGCCCGCCTTGGCGCCACGAGCGGCGGCGTCGAGCCACGCCTGGAGCGGCAGCATGGAGTCGGGGTTCTCGACGGCGAGCTGCTTGAAGAGGCGTTGCGCCCCTGCGTAGTCCTTCTTCTCCACGAGGATGCGCCCGCGGACGTGCCGGAGGCTCGGGTCGTTCGGCGTCTTGCCGAGCAGGAGGTCGAGCGTCTTGAGCGCGTCCTCGGGACGGTTCATGGCCAGCTGCGCCTCGACGATCTTCAACCGCGCGCGGTCGAGCCCGGGCGAGGCGTCGAGCGCGGCGGACAGGTAGCGGATCGCCTCCTCGTAGCGCTTCGCCTCGAGGAGCAGCATCCCCAGGGGCTCGAGCGCGTCGACGTACCCGGCGTGGACGGCCGCGGCCTGCTTCAGGTCGGCCTCGGCGCCGGCCTTGTCGCCCTTGAGGGCGCGCAGCACGCCGCGGTCGCGCAATGCGAACCAGCAGCGCGGCTCCTGCCGCAGGACCTCCGCGTACGAGTCGAACGCGGACGCTGCGTCGCCCTGCTTCCCGTACGCGCGTCCCAGGAGATAGAGGCTCGCGACGTCGGTCTGGCGGCCGGCGCGGCTCGCGAGCCGGCGGACGACGGCCTCGGCAGACGAGCGGGCGATCTCCCGGTCCTGGCTGACGATCCCGTCCCGGATCGCCCGCGCCCAGGGCTCTTCGGGAGGCGCTGCCCCCGCCGGGCGGGCGAAGCAGAGCCAGGCGAGGATCAGGAGGAAGGTCCCCCCGACAGGGAGGCGGCGGGTTCGACGTCGCGTCATCCGGGGCGGACTCCGGGGGAAGGCCCGGATTCTACGGCCGGGCGAGAGGTTCCCCTCGCGCCGCCGCGGCGGCCTCTTCGAGCCGGTCGAGGCCCCCCGGCCAGGACTTCGAGACCGCCTCGGCCCCGGCGAGCTCCACGCCGGGGACGACCAGGCCGAGCGCCCCGAACGCCAGCGCGATGCGATGGTCCCCGGCCACGGGAACCCGCCCCCCCCGCGCCCCCCCACCCTCGACGACGAATCCGTCCACGGCGGGCTCCGCGTGCACGCCGCACGCCCGCAGTGCCGTGACCACGGTGGCCACGCGGTCGGACTCCTTGCTGCGCAGGTGCTCCGTGCGGACGATTCGGGTCACGCCGGCCGCGCGGCCGGCGAGCACCGCGACGAGCGGCGCGAGATCGGGCGTCGCGCGCAGGTCCACGTCCCCCGCGCCCTCGAGGGCGCCCGCGCGGGGCCCCTCGACGCGGGCCTCGCCGGTCGGGGTGACGCCGATGCGGGCCCCCATGCGCGAGAGGATGGGCAGGAGCGCGGCGTCGGGCTGGGCGGTGCCGAGCGGCAGGCCAGGAACCGAGGCGCTCCCGCCCGTGAGCGCGGCCACGGTCCACCACACGGCCGCCGAGCTGGCGTCGGGCTCCACGACGAACCGGCGTCCACGGGGCACGCACGCCTCGACCTGCGTCGTCGGGCCCTCCACGCGGACGGGCACGCCGAACGCCCGCAGGACGTCGAGGCTGAGGTCGAGGTACCCGGCCGAGACCGCGTCGCCCGTCGCGGTGAGACGGAGGCCGCCGGCACGCGGGGCCGCGAGCAGGAGGGCGCTCGCGTACTGGCTGGAGATCGAAGCGTCGAGGGAGATCCCGTGCCGCGTCCAGGGCGCCCCGAGGACGCGGAGGGACCCCGAGTGCCGGCGTCGGACGTGGCCGCCGAGCGTCGCGAGGGCGCGCGTCAGGGGGCGGTGAGGACGCAGGAGGAGGCGGCGATCGCCCCGGAGCAGGGTCCGCGCCCCCGCCGGGCGCAGGCCCGCGAGGACCAGCGCTAGGCGCAGGCCGGTCGCGTTGCGCGCGAGATCGCATCGGACCGAGGCCCTGGACGCGCCGAGCCCCTGCTCCCCGAACGCGCCGGACACGACGCCGGAGGCCGGGACGGGCCGCCCCCCGAGTGCGGCGAGCGCCCGCGCAAACCCCGCCACGTCGTCCGGCGTCGGCCCCGCGGCGACGATCTCGCTGTCGCCGTCGGCGAGCACGGCGAGCGTCAGCGCGCGCTGGGCCAGGGACTTCGAGGCCGGCACGGCGAACGCGCCGACGACCGGCCCCCCGGCGTTTCGTAGGGTGCGGAGGACCACGGGGCGACCCTACCACCCGCGCGCCGGAGCACCCCGGGGCGACCGAATCCCGGGGCGAGCCAATGCCGGGGCGCCGGATTCCGGGGGCGGCGGGGCCCGGGATCGAACCTCCTGTGCGGCGCGGACGACCCTCCCTTCCCGTAGGATCCCGGGCCCGACCGACGAGGACTCCCATGGCCGCCCCCGCCCCCGCTCCCGCTCCCGCCGTCACCGAGACCCGCCTCGAGGGCCTGCGCCTGATCCACCGGGGCAAGGTGCGCGACGTCTACGACCTCGGCGACAACCTGCTCATCGTCGCGACGGACCGCGTGAGCGCGTACGACTCCGTGCTCTCGCCCGGCATCCCGGACAAGGGGCACATCCTCACGTCGCTCTCCTCGTTCTGGTTCGACGCCCTGAAGGACGTCTGCCCGAACCACGTGGTGACCACCGACCTCGCGCAGATGCCGCCCGAGGTGCGACGCCACGAGGCGGTGCTGCGCGGCCGCGCCACGCTGGCGAAGCGCCTGAGGATGTTCCCCGTCGAGTGCGTCGCGCGCGGCTACCTCACGGGCAGCGGCTGGAAGGACTACCGGAGGACGGGCGCGGTGTCGGGGCATCGGCTGCCCCCGGGCCTCGTCGAGTGCGCGAAGCTCGAGCCGGCGCTCTACACGCCGAGCACGAAGGCGGAGGTGGGTCACGACGTGGCCATCGACTTCGCCGAGACGGAGCGGATCGTCGGCCCCGGGCCGGCGGCGCGCCTGCGCGACCTCACGCTCGCCCTGTTCCACAGGGCGACGACGATCGCCGAGGAGCGCGGGATCCTCGTCGCCGACACGAAGCTCGAGTTCGGCACCGACGCGGACGGCGTGATCACCCTGGGCGACGAGGTCCTGACCCCCGACTCGTCGCGGTTCTGGGACGCCCGGGCGTACGCCCCCGGACGCGGGCAGGACTCCTACGACAAGCAGCGGATCCGCGACTGGCTCGACAGCGCCGGCTGGGACCACACGCCGCCGGCCCCCGTCCTCCCCCCCGAGGTCGTCGCAGAGACCACGGCCACCTATCGCGAGATCCACCGCCGCCTCACCGGGCGCGACCCCGCGTAGGGCCGCCGGCGCCGGTCGGCGGGCCGGGGTCGCCCCGCACGGCTTCGTAGGGGGCCCGCGGTCCCGGAGTAGACTCCCGGCATGCGTCATCCCTCGCGTCCGCCCTCCCGCTCCTCGCACGTGCACGCCGAGGACCGCAGCCGTCCCCGGGACCTCCCCCCGATGCAGGAGTCCCGGCCGGACGTGGACCTGCGCCCGCCCGTCGTCGGCGTCGTGATGGGCAGCGACAGCGATCTCCCCATCGTGCAGCGGTGCCTCGACCTGCTCGCCCAGTTCGAGATCCCGTTCGAGGCGAACGTGGTGTCGGCCCACCGGACGCCGGAGCGCGCCCACGAGTACGCGAGCACCGCGCGCTTGCGCGGGCTGAAGGTCCTGATCGCCGCCGCGGGCGGAGCGGCACACCTGGCGGGGGTCATGGCGTCCCTCACGACGATCCCCGTCATCGGCATCCCGATGGCCACCCAGGGCCTCGGGGGCGCCGACTCCCTCTACTCGACGGTCCAGATGCCCGCCGGCATCCCCGTCGCCACGGTGGCCATCGGGGAGGGCGGCGCTTCCAACGCCGCGTTGCTGGCCGCCGAGATCCTCGCCCTCTTCGACGAGGACCTCCACCACCGCCTCCAGGTCTACCGAGCCGAGCTCCGCCGCAAGGTGGCGGAGAAGAACGAGCGCCTGCACGCCCAGCTGAACGAGCCGCGCACCGAGTAGCGCACCGAATCGCTCACCGAGTCGCAAACGGGGTAGCGAACCGAGGAGCCGGACGTCGGGAGAGGCCCGGGCGAGCGCAACGCCCGGCGTCCCCGGCCGCGCGGAGGCCTCCTCGGAGGCGATCCGCGGGGGGGGGCGAGGCCCCAGGGGCCTCCGGGCGCAAGACCCACGCCGCCCCCACGACCGTCGCAACCCCTTTGGGGACAGGTACCTACGCGCGATCGATCGCCCACCCGGGACGGCGTGAGGGCACGTGTCCTCGGTTTGAAACGTCTTCAGTCGCGAGGAGAGGACGTCCGATAGGTCCATGCCGACGCATCGAGCGTTCCGGCGAGGAATCCGCACGCCATGGCACTTCAGGGAAATCTCAAGGAGCTGCGCCTGGGCGACGTGCTCCAGACGATCCTCGCCTCGGGGCACGACGGCCTCTTGAGGGTGCGCTCGGGCGGCCGGCGCGCGGTCATCCACCTGACCGCGGGCCGCCTGTACGTGCTCGAGCCCGACGTGCTCGACGAGCGGCTCGTGGTGGAGGGCTTCGTCGGCAGGGGCCTGCTCGCGCGGGAGGCCATGCTCAAGGCGAGCAAGCAGGGCGGAAGCCTCGTCGGCTACCTCCTCGAGACCGGCAAGCTCGACGCGAACATGGTCGGAGCCGTGCTC
>JAYTCP010000668.1:0-8554 GCA_043736435.1 Planctomycetia bacterium
CCGAGCACGCCGCGGACGACGTCGACCGCGCGATCGACCTCGAGGCCCGCCGCGGCGACCCGCCGAGCCCCGAGTCGCGGCGCGCGCTGGCGTTCGTGAAGGCGCGCGCGAAGGCGCGGTAGGGGGCGACGCCGCCCGGCGGCTCAGAGCGCCCGCGCCAGCCAGGCGATCCAGCGGTGCGTGAGGCCCTGCATGCGCAGGACCGAGCGCGCGTTGCGGTACGCCTCGAAGCCCTCGCGGCTGTCCCAGGCGAGGTCGTGGAAGCCGCCGAGCCAGATCACGCGCTGCGGGGCGCCGTCGCTGACGACGATCGCGGGCACGCGACCGTTGGCGACGTCGAGCTCGACGAGGGTCGAGGCGCCGGGCGCGACTCCCTCGACGGGCGCGCAGAACTTCGTGGCCCAGCGGGCCGGGCCCACGGAGACCGATTCCCAGATCTTCTTGTTCCAGCTCGGATAGTCGGAGAATCGGGTCACGGTGTGCGCGAGGCCGGCCTCGGTGGCGCGGAAGGTCTGGGCGGTGTCCCACACGCCGTGGATCCGGCGGCTGCCGGCCTCGACCGCGGCCACGGGCTTGACGCCGGTGATCGGAAGGATGCCGCGCAGGGACGGCTCCTCGGCCAACGCCTTGCAGAAACGGTGCTCGGGCAGGACGAGCAGCCCGAGGGTGCCGGCGCGCACGCGCTCGGCCACGCGCTTCCACGTGTCGGCGGCGATGCTCGACGGGTCGATCCCCCCGATCACCAGCACGCTCGCGGACTCGAAGTCGACCGAGGTCGGCGGGGCCGTCAGCGCCGGCAGCGACTCGTGGTGCGTCGCCGCGCTCTCGGGCGCCGTGCCTGCGTACCAGGCCTGCCACAGGATCTGGCGCTGGTTGCCCCAGAGCTGGATCAGCCACGAGGGGAACGACCGCGGCACGTCCCCGAGCAAGAGGACGCGGACCTCGGCGGGCAACGGCGGGAAGTCCGGGTCCGGCTCGTCCTTCGGCTCCCCCGACGGGGCGAGGCCCGTCGGTCCCGTCACGGGCGTCTCGGGAGTGGTTGGCGGCGCGTCGACCGTGGGGGACGTCTTGTCGAACACGCCCATGGCCCAGAGGGCCAGTCCGAGCGTGACGAGGAAGAGCAGGGCGATGAGGAGGGGCTTCTTCATGGGCGCCCGTCACGGTACCCCTAGGGCGCATGGTCGGCCAGCCGGTTCCCCCCGGATCATGGGTGCCGGCGCCACCGGTGCCCCGGGGGCCGAACCGCATCCGCGCGCCCCGCCCCCCGTTCGGACGGACCCGCCGGGCCACGGCGCAGGGGCCCACCGTAGACTTCGGGCATGGGCGTCCCCTTCCTCCCGACGACCGCGGACGAGGTGCGCGCCCTCGGATGGGACCGACCCGACGTCGTCTTCGTGACGGGCGACGCGTACGTCGATCACCCCTCGTTCGCCATGGCGATCCTGGGGCGGGTCCTCGAGTCCCGCGGCTACCGGGTGGCGATCCTGCCCCAGCCCGACTGGAAGAGCGCCGACGCGTGGCGGACCCTCGGCCGCCCCCGGCTCTTCTACGCCGTGAGCGCCGGGAACATGGACTCGATGATCAACCACTACACGGCGAACAGGAAGCGTCGCAACGACGACGCCTACTCGCCGGGAGGGCGCATCGGGCTCCGGCCCGACCGCCCCACGCCCATCTACGCGCAACGCTGCCGCGAGGCGTTCCCTGGCGTGCCCGTGGTCATCGGCGGGGTCGAGGCATCGCTCCGCCGCATCGCGCACTTCGACTACTGGTCGGACACGGTGCGACCGTCCATGCTCGTCTCGAGCAAGGCCGACCTGCTCGTCTACGGCATGGGCGAGAAGCCGATCACGGAGATCGCGCGCCGCCTCGACGCCGGGGAGCCCATCGCGGCGATGCGCGACCTGCGCGGCGTGGCGTACCTGCTCGGGCGCACCGAGACGCTGCCCCCCCACCGCTTCGACGACGCGGCCTGCGACGGCCGCACGATCGAGCTGCCGTCGTTCGAGGCCGTCGGGAGCGACAAGATCGCGTTCGCGCACGCGACCGCGCTCCTCCACCACGAGACGAACCCGTTCAACGGGCGCCGCGTGACGCAGCTCCACGGCGACCGGCTGCTGGTCCAGAATCCGCCCACGCTGCCGCTGTCCGAGGCCGAGATGGACGCGGCCTACGATCTCCCGTTCGCGCGCGCGCCGCACCCGCGCTACCGCGAGGCGATCCCCGCGTACGAGATGATCAAGGACTCGGTCACGATCATGCGGGGCTGCTTCGGCGGCTGCACGTTCTGCAGCATCACGATGCATCAGGGCCGCACGATCCAGAACCGCAGCCCGCGCTCGGTGCTCGACGAGATCAAGACGATGGCGGCCGCGCCCGGCTTCAAGGGCACGGTGAGCGACGTCGGCGGGCCCACGGCGAACATGTACAAGATGCGGTGCACGCGCCCGGAGGTGGAGGCGAAGTGCCGCCGCCTCTCGTGCATCCACCCCACGATCTGCACGCTGCTCGGCACCGACCACGGGCCCACGATCGAGCTCCTGCGCGCGGCCCGCGCGGTCCCGGGCGTGGAGCGCGTCCACGTCGCCTCGGGCATCCGCATGGACCTCGCCGGCCGCGACGACGCGTACGTCGACGAGCTCGTGCGCCACCACGTGGGCGGGCACCTGAAGGTCGCGCCCGAGCACGCGAGCGACGTGGTCCTCTCGGCGATGAAGAAGCCGCCCCAGGCCACCTTCGAGACCTTCGAACGGAAGTTCCGCGAGGCAAGCGTGCGGGCGGGCAAGGAGCAGTACCTCGTCCCCTACTTCATCGCCAGCCACCCGGGCTCGACGGTGAAGGAGATGGTCGAGCTCGCGCTCTTCCTCAAGCGCAGCGGGTACAAGCCCCGCCAGGTGCAGGACTTCATCCCCGCGCCCATGGACATCGCGACCTGCATGTACCACACGGGCCTCGACCCGATGACGATGAGGCCCGTCGAGGTCGTGAAGAGGTTGCGCGACCGCATCGCGCAGCGCGCGCTCATGCAGTTCTTCAAGCCGG
Organism: Planctomycetia bacterium; assembly: GCA_043736435.1. Taxonomy (GTDB): domain Bacteria; phylum Planctomycetota; class PLA2; order PLA2; family JAEUHO01; genus JAYTCP01. The sequence continues at coordinate 3,043 of JAYTCP010000668.1, forward strand.
AGAACTGGTTCACCGTGCGCCGCGGCCTGCTCGACGCCGGCCGGCCCGACCTCATCGGCCGCGGGCCCGAGTGCCTGATCCCCCCGGAGCCGCCGCCCGAGGCCCTCGAGGCCCGTCGCCGCGCCGCCGAGCGCGCGGCCCGCCGCGGGGGCACGGGCACACCCGAGGTCGATCCCGAGGACGCGGCCGCCGCCGACGAGACCTACGTCCACGCCGAGGACGCGGGCACCGCGTCGAGTGTCGATCCCGACCGGCAGCCCACGCGCCCGCCCACCGTCGGCTACCGCCCCCACCGGCGCGGCGCGCGACGCCGCCCGCAGTAGACCGGGGTGTCGCGCGCGCACGGCTTCGGGCGGTAGGATCGGGCCACGATGGAACGGCCCGGCCGCAGGATCCTCTGCGTGGTGCTCCTCTGCCTCGTCGCAGGCAGCGGCGAGCGCGCTGCCAGTGCGGACGAGGGAACGGGGGCCGCCTCGGTCGACGCCGTCGCGAAGCGCCGACAGGACGAGTACGAGGAGCTTCAGAAGAAGAAGGGGAGCGAGGCCGCGCTGAAGCGCCACGAGCTCCTGCAGGGACTCGCCCTTGCCCCGTGCGTCACCGCACGGCGCTTCCTGCTCGGGGTCTTCAAGAGGGGCACCACGCCCGGCGACGAGCGGGTCCTCGCGCTCCAGTCCCTCCTCCACATGGTGGACGACTCCGCCCTCGAGGCGGTCCTCGCGACCCTCTCCCACGAGAAGGACCCGACCCTCTGGCAGGTCTTCGGCGAGTCGGCCGGCGGCGCGGGCTCCGACGTGGTGCGCGCATGGCTGGCAGGCCCGGCGCTCACGTCGCGGGATCCCGAGGCGCTCTGTGCGGCACTCGAGAGCTACCCGTCACGGGCCACGCCGGAGGCCACGGAGCGCATCGAAGCCCTCTACACGAAGCACCAGAAGCCGCCGGGCTCGCCCGAGATCGCGGCCCGCGCGCTCCGTGCGCTCGCGGCGGTGAAGGGGGCCGCGCTCCTGCCTGCGCTGCTCGAGTCGGTCCGGCATCCCGACCCGCGCGTGCGATTGGTGGCGGCGGACGTGCTGCCCGGTCTGGAGCCGTTCGGCCCCGAGATCGAGGCGGCGCTCAAGGGCCTCCTCGCGGACGAGTCGGCGGCGGTCCGGCAGACCACGGCCGCGCGGGTCGGCGCGGCGCGTCGGGCCGCGCTCGTCGGATCCCTGATCCCGCTCCTGGGCGACCCGCGCGTGCGCACGCGCCACGTTGCGAGCGTCGCCCTCGAGCTGGCCACGGGGCAGAAGCTCGGCCACGACCCGAAGGCGTGGGCGGCGTGGTTCGCCAAGCAGGATCCGGGGAACCCCGAAGAGCTCACGTTCCCCACCTACCACGGGTTCTCCGTCCGGTCGGACCGCGTGGTCTTCCTCGTGGACGCCTCCTCCTCGATGACCTGGCCCTGGCGCAAGGAGCCGCACCGCATCGACGTGGCGCGCGCCGAGCTGGCCTCGGTCCTGAAGAAGCTGACGCCCGAGACGCAGTTCAACGTGCTCGTGTACGCGAACACCTTCACCTGGTTCCGGAAGACCGAGTTGACGGCCACGCCGGAGAACGTCGCGGCGGCCATCCGGTGGGCCGAGAAGGCGCTCGGAGACCCCGCGGGGGACACGGCGCTCTTCGAGGCACTCGAGGCCGCCTTCACCACCGACCCGCAGTTCGACACGATCTTCCTGTTGACCGACGGCAATCCGACGAACGGACGCTACTGGACGACGACGAGCCTGCTCGCGAGCGTGCGCGCGTGGAACCGTCACCGCCGGGCCGCGATCCACACGATCGGCCTCTCCCTCGCCGACGAGGACCGGGGCATGCCCAACCTGGCCGAGGACCCGAGGACGATGACGGCGCTGCTCTCCGCCCTCGCCGGGGCGACGGACGGCGAGTACCGGGAAGTCCTCCGCGCGCCGAAGCCCCGGTGACGGCCGCCATTCCACACCCACCCCCGACCCGCGAATGAGCGGAGTCGGCGGGACGTCATTTCTGAGCGGTACTGTGCCAGAGCAAACACCGCAGCTTTTTTCGGTCACCGCGCGATACACGGAAAAGCTGCGGTACTGTGCCAGAGCAAACGCCGCAGCTTTTTTCGGTCACCGCGCGATCCACGGAAAAGCTGCGGCGTTTGCTCTGGCACAGTACCGCTGGTTTCCGGACCGCGGCTCCGACCTGCCTGCTACGCGCGCTTGTACCACTCGATGCCGCGGTCGCCGGTGCCCGAGAACGCCTTCGCCTGCTCGACGAGCGCGGCCCGGCGCTCGGCGGAGAGGGGCTTCCCATCGGCGGCGATCCGCGCGGCGAGTTCCACCTCCGCCGGCGTCGAGCACCCGACGATCACCGTCGAGAGGTCGAGCCCGAACGCGAAGCGCAGGCAGTCCTCGGGTGCGAGCCCCGCCCGCGCGGGGGTCGCGGGACGGTCCCTCTCCGCCGGCCGGGCGGGGATGCCGCTCACGAGCTTGCCGCTCGCGAAGACCTTCATCCCGACGCGCGCGATGCCCTGCGCAACCGCCGTCGGCAGGGTGCCCGTGACGAACGACTTCCACGCGAGGTCCACGGGATTCAGCGGCAGCAGCACCGAATCCCAGGCGTAGGCCTCGAGCGTCGCCTTCATCACCGCGGGATCCTCGTGGCCCGTCACGCCGATGAACCGCAGCTTGCCCTGCTCCTTCGCGCGACGCAGGCCCGCGAGGGGGCCGTCCTCGGCGAGGACCGACGAGAGATCGGCCATCGTGCGGACGCAGTGGACCTGGACCATGTCGACCACGTCGGTCCTGAGGCGGCGCAGGCTGTCCTCGACGTCGCTCATCGCGCCCGACGCGGAGCGCTCGAGCGTCTTCGTCGAGAGGAAGACGTCCTTCCGCCGCCCCTCGAGCCCGAGCCCCACGCGCCGCTCGCTGACGCCCTTCACGTACGAGGGCGCCGTGTCGAAGTACGTGCAACCGAGGTCGAGCGCGCGCCGGACGACCGCGACCCCCGCCTTGTCGCTCGCCGCCGCGCCGACGTAGTAGCAGCCGAGCCCAAATGCCGTGACGGTGCGCCCGGTCTTGCCGAACGGCCTCGTCGGCTGGGGCGGCGGGGCCTCGGGGCCGCCCTCGACCCGGGCGCCAAGAGCCATCCCGGTCCCGGCCGCCAGCGCGCTCCCGAGCAGGGTCCGGCGTGAGATCGGCGTCCCGGGTCGCTCGTCCTCGGCCATCGGCTTCCTCCGGGCGGATGCGCGGACGCATCGCGGGCCGGCAGCGTACCGCGGTCGGGACGCCTCCAGGGTCAGGAGCCGACGGCGACCGTGGGCTGGGACCCGAGGCGAAGGGGGCACCGGGGGCCCGCTGGGCTGCCCGGCCGCCGCGCGAGGCGTCTTCTCTTGCGGGGCGCGACGCGCGATCGCCTAGGGGAAGGTTCCGTGGAGACGTCGACGAGCGTTGACGATCTTGCGACCGTCCCTCGTCTTCATGCGGGCACGGAATCCAACGCGCTTGCGCTTGGCCTTGGAGCGACGGACGTGGAGCCGCATGGGGTGTCTCTCGCCGAACGGGGGAACGGAGGGGCGATGGTGGGGGGGAGGTGGGGGCCCGTCAAGGTTGGGTCGCATGGCCTGCCGACCGCGCCCCGGCTACGATGGCCGGCATGGACCTCGGTCGCTGCCGAACGTGCGGTCGCCCGGTCACTTCGGGCGAGGTCACGGGCCTCGGAATCCTGCGCCCACGGCCCGCGTCGGCCGGGGGGCCCGTGCTCGAGTTCGAGTGTCCCGGATGCAAGACGATCCTCACGTTGATCCCGCACGGGAGCGGGCGCTACGCGTTCCCCGGCCAGCCTCCGCCCCCGCCGCCGACCGCCGCCGACCGGGCGACTCCCTGGCAGCGCGGGCGGCGCCGGACCGCCACTCCGGCCGGGACCGGCCTCGAAGACTCCCCCCCCTCGCCCCCGCCGCCCCCCCGCTCGCCCCCCCGTTCCTCCCCCCGTCCGGCACCCCCTCCCCGGCCGAGCCTCCCTCCCCGTCCCCCCGCGGGCGCGCCCGGCGAGCCGCTGCGCGAGGCACCGGTCCGCACCGTCGCGGAGGCGCGGGAGGTGCTGGGCGTGGCGGACGGCGTCGACCGTGCGGGAGTGGAGGCGGCGTACCGCGAGCGGGCGCTGACGTGCCACCCCGACAAGGTCGCGCACCTCGACGCCGACTTCGTGCGCCTGGCGGAGTGGAAGTTCAAGCGCCTACAGGCCGCGCGGGACGTGTTGCTGGCAAGCGTGCGGAACGGGGCGCGACCCGGGCGATGACCGTGCCCGAGACCCACGTCCTCGGGCCGGGCGCCGCGAGGCCCGCCTCCCCCACCGACGGCCCGCAGGTCGAGCGGTGCCCCTCGTGCGGCGTCCGCTACAACGTCTCGCGCCTGACCGCGGGGGCGCGGTTCGCGTGCCGGCGCTGCGGCGGCGGCGTCGTCGTCGGCGCGGACGAGGCGCCGCCGAGGCCGGGACGGATGCGCGGGGGCCTGCTGCTGGTGTCGCTCGTCGCGCTGGCGGTGGCCGCGCGGGGCGTGGCCGGCGCGTCGGACGTCGTGGGCGCGCTCGCGGCACGGCCGCGACTCGCGGTGCTCGCGATCGTGGGCCTCGTGACGGCGGCGGCGGCGCTGCGCGCGTTCGGACGGGCGAGCCTGCCGATCGCGGCGACGGCGATCGGCGCACTGCTGCCGGCGGTGGCGGTGATGTCGGTCGGCGGCGCCGCGCTCGCCGCAGGCGCGCTCGGGCTGCGGCGGAGGCGGCCGCTCGCGCGGGACCCGTCGCGGGCGCTGGCGTTCGTGGGGGCGATCCTGCTCGTGGCGGCCCCCGCGCTGACGCCGGCCACCGGCGCGGGCGAGGCCGCGGGGCGCAGCGAGCTCGCGCACGCGGTCGGCGACACGATCGAGTGGGTCCGCAACGCCGTGTGGCGCGGAGAGCCGCCCGCGGCCGGCGCGCCCGGTCCTGCGCAGGCGGTGCCGACGCTCGCGGTCGCGCTGGCGGTGGCCTTGGGACTCGGGTTGGCGGGAATGTCGGGGGCGCGGGGGAATGGCCTCGTGCGCACGCTGGCTCGCGGGACGCTGTTCGCCCTGGTGGTGGCGGCGGGGACGGGCCCGCTCGTTACTCTATGGGGCGAGCGCGAGCTCCTGGTGCGACCCGGCGGCGGCACGGTCGCGGCGGAGCTGCTCGCGCGACTCGCGCTCGAAGGGGGCCTGCTGGTCGCCGTCCTCGCCGCCCTCGGGCTCTACGCCCTCGTCGAGGACCGCGTGGAGGCCGGCAACCGTCGGCACCTCGAGGGGCGCGAGCGTCCCCTCGAGCCGCGATCGGCGCGCCCGTTCGCCATCGGCGCGGCCCTCGTCGCGCTCGTGGCGGCCTTCGCCATCGACGCCGAGGCCCCGACGCGACTCCTGCGCGGCTCGTGGGACGAGCGCACGGGCCTCGCGCTCGCCGCGGCCGTGGGGGCCGGCGCCGGCGCGCTCGCGGCCGTGACGCCCGGCGGTCG
>JAYTCP010000669.1:0-6677 GCA_043736435.1 Planctomycetia bacterium
CGCCCGTCATGGACGAGCCGACGAAGGAACGGGTGCTCGACGCGCTCGGACGGCTGCTGCCGCCGGGATCGAAGGAGCGCACGCCGCTCGGGCTCGTGATGGTCCCCGGGCCGACGGCCGCGGCCGCGGAGGCCGAGCCGTCCCCCCTCGTCCGTCGCTTCGACGACGCGTTCCTGCTCCTGTCGGTGAACGACCCCCGGAGCCCGGACTACGCGCGGCTGCGCGCGGACCTCCTCGACAAGCTGCGCCCCCTCGGGACGGACGCGTTGCCGGTCCTCGAGTGGATGATCCGCAGCGAGAACCTGCGCAAGTCGACCGAGGCCATGAGCCTCCTGACGGCCGGCTTCCCGACGGAGGGGGTGCCCCTGCTGGAGAGGCTCGCCCTCGACGCGGACGTCCTCGTGCGCGGGCCCGCCCTGACCGCCCTGCGCAAGCTCTCTCCCAGTCGGCCCAAGGGCCTCGCGCTGGAGAGGCTCAGGAAGGCGCCCTCGCTGAAGGCCCAGGCCTCCTCGCTCCGGAAGCAGCTCATGGGAGAGCTTCACGAAGCGGCCCTCCTCGAGCTGCACGCGGAGGGGGGCCCCGAGGCGCTCGACTGGTTGCAGGCGGCGCTGCAAAAGGGCGGCGAGGCCTCGTTGCGTCGCGCGTTCGAGGTGGGAGCCCGGGACCGGTCCGCGGTGAGGGACTGGTTGGTGACCCTGACGGCCGGCGGCCGCTACGCCGGCGCGTCGACCGTGGCCCGCCGCGACCTGGAGGCGTTCCTGCGGGCCGATCCGGAGGCGGCGACGAGCCAGGACATCCGGCAGGGGCTCGCGACCCTGGCTGCGGCCCACGTCTACGACGTGCCCGAATCGGACGCCGCCGGCCGGTTCGCCGCGCGCCGGGAGGCGTGGGCACGGATCGCGGACATGAAGTCGCCCGAGGAGGCGGCCGCCGCGATGAAGGCCCTCGCGATCGCGCAGGTGGAGGCCCCGGCGGTGCTGTTCACGGACGCGCGATGGACGGAGGCCTTCGTCTCAGGCTGGCAGCTCCGCGCGCTCCGGGACGACGAGGGGAGCCTCGGTGGGATCGTGGACGCCGAGGCCCTCGGCAAGGCCGGACCCTTCTGGGACCAGCTCGCGATCCGAATCCTCGCAGTCCCCGAGAAGGGACGGAGGCTCCTCGAGCTCGCGGTGGAGGCCGTGGGTGCGGTCGTCCCGCCGGACCTCGTCGACGCGCGATGGGTGGCGATCGCGGCTCGGGACCTGCCGACGACCGGGGACGTGAGCCTGGCCGGCTTCCTCGCGACCGCCGCGGCCCAGAGCCAGGATCCGTCGTTCGTGGCGCTCTACGAGAAGGCGGCGCGCGGGGACGTGGGCACGGCGCCCGCCGCGCTCACGAAGGCGTTGTCCGCGTATCGCGGCGCGGACCTCTTCGAGCTCCTGGTCAGGCTCCTGGATCGCGCGTCATTCGACGCCCGGTGGCAGCACCTGCTCATGGAGCGGGCGCGGGCGTCGATGAGCCCGCAGCAGCTTCTCGAGCGCGTGCGGGGGACCCGGGAAGCCCATCCCCATGCCGCGGCGGGCCTCGTCGCCGTCCTGCGCGAGCATCGCGGCGCACCCGAGATCCTGACGCTCCTGCGCGAGGAGGCGAACCGGGGCGGAACGCTCGACGGGTCCTACGGGGGAGCGCTCGTCGGCCTCGCCTCGTGGTCACGCTCGAACGAGGCCTACCCCCTGCTGCTGCGCGTGTATCGGGAGACGGGGAGCGCCGCGGCCGCCGAAGCGATGGACTCGATCCGGGAGTACCTGCAGCGAGTGAAGACCTACGAGGGCTGGACGCGACAGGCCGAAGACGTCGGCACCGAGGTGGAGGCGAGCCTGTCGAGCCCGGACGCCGCCGTTCGCATCGCCGGGGTGCACGCGATCGTCGTGCTCGAGCGGCGCGCTGCCGTCGGGCGTCTCCTCAAGCTGATCCGCACCGAGAAGGACGCCACCATCCTCGACGAGGCGAACCAGATGCTGCGCAAGCTGTCGAAGGCGATCCTCGACGGCGCGTCTCCTGCCCCCGGCGCCCCCGACGTCCACTTCTACAAGGAGCTCGAGCTCGGTCCGGGCGGGAAGCCCCCCGCCCCCGCCGCCCCCACCCCTCCGAAGGACGACCCCGCCCCCGTGAAGTGACCTCCGAGCGACGCGCCGGAGGGGCCACGCCTCACGCGGCGATGTGCACCCGGCGCGCGAGGCGGAGCATCCACAGACCTGCCAGGACCTCCAGGCCGGCGGAGACGGCGAGCGCGGCCTCGAACGAGAACGCCGCCAGCACCCCGATGCCCAGGAGGGGCCCCAGGATGCTGCGCACACCCACGCACGACACGTGCACGGCGGCGTAGTGGTGGGCCCTGCCCGGCGGGGCGAAGTGCAGCGGTCCGAGGGACCACGCGACGTTCACGCCGGCCATGCAGAAGCCGAAGAGGACGTTCACGCCCATGAGGTGCCACGGATTGCTCACCCAGCCCATGAGCAGGAAGTAGCCCACGAGCGAGAGGAACGCGAGCGAGGCGACGCGCACGACGCCGATGCGGTCGGAGAGGCGCCCGACGAACGGGACGAGGAGCAGCTGCGTGACCGGCAGCACGAGGCGGTCGGCCGTGGTCCACTCCGCCATGGAGAACGACGCGTCCTGGGCGAACCGGGTCACGATGAGCGGGCTCGCCGAGAGCAGGCCGAGCCCGTAGAGCATGAAGCCGATCTCGAAGTCGCGGAAGTCGCGGTCGTTCCGGATCGTTTGCCGCGTGGCCTTCGCGGCGTCCCGCAGCGAGTGCCGCACGATGCCGACGCCCGTCCCCGGTTGGACATGGCGTGGCCCGTCGTAGCGCCACCGGATCCGGGCGAGCCCGAAGTGCGCCGCGAGGCCCGCCACCGCCGACATCGGGAAGATCCACCGTACCGCCGTCGGATCGTGGTCGAGCACGTGGCCCACGGCGTTCGCGGTCACGACCGCCGCGAGGCTCGTGATCGCGGTGACCCAGCCGTAGATGCGCCCACGCATCGTGAGCGGGTAGTTCGCCTTCAGCAGCGCGTTGCGGTGGGGCGTGTAGAGGGCGTCGAGGTTGTTCGACACGAGGTACGCCACGAGCAGAAGCCACCACGATCCCGTGCCCGATCCGGGCAAGCCCCCGACCAGCGGCGTGACGGCCGCGAACGCCATCAGGAGGAGCGGGCCGCGGGAGAAGAGCCCGATCCACACGAACGCGGTCTGATGCCGCATCTTCGCGAGCAGTGGAGGCCACGCGGGCGCGAGGAGCCACAGGCCCTGGCCCAGGATGATGAGCCACGGCGACGTCCAGGCGGGCGCGCCCAGGCTGCGCTGGAGGCAGAACGCCACGAGACCGAGCACGCCGCCCGAGATCCCCATCAGGAGCTCGGCGGGCCAATGGCGCGACCACGTGTAGGCCACCATCTTCGACAGGGCGCGCTCGCGACGCGCGGGCGGGGCCGGGAGCGGGAGCGCCGGGGCCGCAGGCCCCAAGGGGGCCGGGTCCACGGGCATCGGATCGGAATCGTGCGGGGCGGCCATGGGCGAAGGGTGACGGTACGCCCGGACGCCGCGGAAGCCTCGGAATCGTCCTCGGGGCCGCTCCCGTCAGTCGGCGGGCGTCGCCTCGGGGCCGGGCGAGTCGCTCCCCTCGAGGGCCTCGAGGCGCTTGCGCAGCTCCCGGACCTCGTGGGCCAGCTCGGGCAGGCGCCGGAACACCGGCGCGGCGCGCATCCACTCCCGCGCCTCGATGGCGGGGCTGCCCCCCACCACGTGGCCCGCCTCGACGTCGCCGGCGATCCCGCTCTGGGCGATGGCCGTGGCGCCGTCGCCCACCGTCAGGTGCCCCCCCGCGCCGACCTGGCCCGCGAGCGTGACGCCGCGTCCGATGATGCTGGTGCCCGAGAGCCCCACCTGCGCGCAGAGGATCGTGTCGGGACCGACGACGCAGTTGTGGCCCACCTGGACGAGGTTGTCGATCTTGGTGCCGCGGCCGATCCGCGTCTCGCCGAGGGTGGCGCGGTCGATGCAGCAGCTGGCCTGGATCTCGACGTCGTCCTCGATCACGACGATCCCCACCTGGGGGATCTTGCGATGGGTGCCGTCCTTGCGCTTCGTGAAGCCGAAGCCGTCGGCCCCGAGCACGCTCCCGTCGTGGACGATCACGCGGTGGCCGATCCGCGTGCCCTCGCGCAGCGTCACGCGGCTGTGGAGCGTCACGTCGTCCCCGATCCGGCACCCGGCGTGGATCACGACGTGCGGCCCGAAGCACGCGTTGCGCCCGATCTCGACGTCGCCCGCGATCACGACGTAGGGGCCGATGGCGGCGCCGGGAGCGATCCGGGCGCCGGGCGCGACGACGGCCGTCGGGTGGATCCCGGGGGCGGCGGGGCGCGGCGCCGGATAGAGGAGGTCGAGCGCCTCGGCGAAGGCGAGGTATGGGTCGTCCACCCGCACGGCCGTCGCGGCGACGGGCGCGGCCTTGCGCGACAGGAAGATCGCCGACGCCTTCGACGCGGCGGCGACCGCGGCGAGCTTCGGGCTGCCGAGGAACGTGAGGTCTCCGGGGCCCGCGGTCTCGAGGCTCGCGATCCGGCGGATCTCGAGGGTCCCGTCGCCCTCGACGGTCCCTCCGACGTGCGTGGCGATCTCGGACAGCCGCATGTGCGCCTCCTGCCCGGGAGGCTATCCGCTCGGGCGGGCGCGGGGCCGATCCGTCCACGGCCTCCCCGGTGCGTCGGTCCCACCCCCGACCCGTAAGATCGGCCCTTTCGACGCCGCCCCGACCGAGGATCTCCATGACCGAGGCCCCCGCCCCCGCCGCCCCCCACCCCCGCAGGAAGCGCCGCTGGCTCCGCCGGCTCGGCCTCCTCCTCGTCCTGCTCCTGGCCCTCGTCGTCGCGGCTCCCCTCGCCTTGTCGGTGGGGCCGGTCCGGCGGTTCGTCGCGGAGAGGGTCTCGGAGCGACTGGGGCGCCGCCTCACCATCGGCGGGATCACCGCGGCGTGGTGGAGCGGGATCGAGCTCCGCGACGTCGAGGTGCACAACCCCGAGGGGTGGCAGGGCAGCCCGCTCCTGTCCGTGGATCGCGTGAAGGTGGAGGTCGCGCTCGGGAAGGCGATCGGCGGCGCGATCGACGCGACCGTCTGGGTGGACCGCCCCGTGGTGACGCTCCTCCGGACGAGCGACGGCCGGTCGAACGCGGACGGCCTCCTCGAGAGGGACGACGCGAGGGAGAAGCCCACGAAGGACAAGCCTCCGCGGCTGACGCTCCACCTGGAAGGGGGCCGCATCGCCTCGCACGCGCTGCCCGAGCCGGGCCGACCGGCGCCGGCTCCCGACGTGGTGGACGGGATCACGGTGGAGCTGTCGACCTCCGCGGACGGGTCCCTGGGCCTACAGGCCTCGGCCGTGGCGCGCGGCGCCAAGGCGGGCGGGGGCGACGTCCCGATCCTCGCCTCGGCGAAGCTCGACCGCGACGGCGCCGGGTCCGGCAGCCTCTCCGTGCCGTCGCTCAACCTGGAGAGGCTGTCGAACCTCCTGGGCGCCACGACGGGGATCGAGCGACTCTCGGGCACCCTCGACGCGGACGGCAAGCTCACGTTCGGGGTCGCCTCCTCGGTCTCGGGCACCCTGCGCGCCGCGCTCTCGAACCTCTCGGTGACGCAGGCCAGGAGCACGATCTCGCTCGCGTCCGCCTCGCTCGTGGGGACGGTCACGCGCGATGCGACCGTGGGGAGCGCGGAGCCCGTGCTCGACCTCGTCCTCGACGGGACGATCGACGGCCTGCGCGTGGGCGGCGACGCGACGACGGCCCCCTACGAGGAGCCGAAGGTGGGCCTCGGCGTGACGGGCCGCTGGGACGGGGGCGCACGGTCGCTCACGCTCACGCGGGCGACGCTCTCGGCCCGCGCGCTCCGGGCCAGCGCCGGCTCTCCGCAGGCACCGTTCGTGGTGCGCCTGGGGAAGGGAGAGAAGGATGGCCTCGCGGCGGAGGGGCAGATCGCGGCCGTCCTCGACCTCGGGCTGCTCGGGGGCCTCACGGCCCGCTTCCCGTGGGTGAGCAGCGTCCGCGGGGGCACGGTGCGCGCCGACGCGACCGCCACGGCCGGGGCGGGCCTCTCCGTGACGTGGAAGGTGGAGGGCACCGACCTGGCGTTCACGCCGGGCGCGCTCTCCACGACGGGCTTCACCGAGCGACGCCTCCTCGCGAGCGGATCGTACGAGCAGCCCGAGAAGGGCGACGGCGTCGTGACCCTCGCCGCGTTCACGTCGTCGTTCGCCTCCCTCGTCCCCGGGGGCGCGCCGATGCGGGTCCGCCTCGGCGAGTCGGGCGCGACGCTCGACGGCAAGGCCCGCTTCACCGCCGACCTCTTCGCGATCGGGCGCGCGCTCGACAAGGGCGTCGGCCTCCGTCCCGGCGAGACGCTCGCCGGGACACTTGCGCTCGGCGTCACCGGGTCGACGGAGGGCACCCTCTCGCAGCTCGACCTCACCCTGTCGACCCGCGACCTGCGCCTGCCCGGGACAGCCGGCCCGGGTGCCCTCGAGGGCAGCGCTCACGTGACGATGGACGCGGCGGCGAAGACGACGGACGTCGCGCGCGGGATCCTCAAGGGCTACGGCCTCGATGTGAAGGTGTCGGCGAGCCTCGGGCCCGTGGGCGAG
>JAYTCP010000670.1:0-4191 GCA_043736435.1 Planctomycetia bacterium
GCCGTCAGGGAGGGCCTGGAGGTCGTCGGCGATGGAGGGCGGGTCGTCGCGGCGGACCGGGCGGCGGCAGGCGGGGCAGTCGAGGCGGGCCACCTTGGCCCACAGGAGCTTCAGGTGGTCGAGGAGCTCGGTGAGGGTGCCGACGGTCGAGCGGCTCGTTCGCACCGCGTTCGTCCGGTCGATGGCGATGGCCGGGGGGATGCCCTCGACGGAGTCGACCGTGGGGCGGTCCATCCGGTCGAGGAACTGGCGGGCGTAGGCGGAGAACGTCTCGACGTAGCGGCGCTGGCCTTCGGCGTAGAGCGTGTCGAACGCGAGGGACGACTTCCCAGAGCCCGACACTCCGGTGACCACGGTCAGGCGACCCAGGGGGAAGTCCACGTCCACGCCACGGAGGTTGTGCTGGCGGGCACCTCGGACGCGGATGGCGGGGACGTTCACGGGGACCAGGGCTCCGGGCGCCGGCGGGCTCGACCCTCCGGCGGGCGCGCCATCCTACGCGCGAGCGAAACCTCACCCTTGCCCCCGCCACACCTCGCGCTACTCTACCGGCGTCTCTCGGACCTAGACCACCCGAGGGATCAAGGTCGTCGTCTGTGCCGATTCCCATCGAAGGGCGGCGACCAGGGCTTGTTGCCCTTGCCTCCGTTCAAGGCCCGGCCGAGCTCGAGCCGGGTCTTGTTTTTGTTTCGCGGCTCGATCCGCGGGCGCTGGAGGCGGGGACCGATGGGCGTGATGCCGCGCGCATCCTGATTGCGGTCCGTGGTGCATCACGTCCCGGGCGCCCGCGGCGCCGCGACGGAGGCGGACTCGCGAGCAGGGGTTCACCGCTGCGGAAGGCGGCCCACGACGTGGGCGTCGGCCCGGTGTCCCGCTCGCACCCATGGCCTCTGGTGCGGGCGCCCGCGGCGCCGCGACGGAGGCGGACTCGCGAGCAGGGGTTCACCGTCGCTAGAGGCGGCCCACGACGTGGGTGTCGGGCCGGCGTCTTGCGCGCCCCTCCCAGCGCCCGCGGATCGAGCCGCGCAAAGGATGAGCTGCGAGAGCAGGCCCCGTACGCACCAGGAGGGCGCGCTCGAGCTCCTGCAATGAGGACGCCCGGCGGCCTTGCGGCCGCCGGGCGTCCGAAGCTTCTACGCCAGGGAATGCCCTAGAGAGCGAGCTGCCACTGGAGGCGCAGGAGGAGCCCGTCGCTGTCGTCCGTCGCCTGGTAGCCGGTGTAGACGTCACTGAGGAGGTTGACGTCGTCCGTGGAGATGAACGCGCCGTCGAGGGTCACCTTGTCGGCGTGCCCGTCGATGTAGTAGCTCACCGCGACGCCGATCTCGTTGCCAGAGAAGCTGGTGCCGACTCCGCTGGGGTCGAGCTCGTACGCGCTGTAGCGCGCCGCAACCTCCCAGGCCGTGTCGGGGAACAGGAAACCCAGCTGGAGCAGGTAGCTGAACCCATCGACGCTGGAGCCCGAGCCACCCGACTCGAGGGTCGCGGCGTTGTAGGCGGCGGTCATCGAGAAGCCCCCCCAACCCAGGGCACCGTCGAATCCCCAGGCGAGGCGATCGAGGGTGGCGTCGCTGTCGAGCGGGTTCTCGAAGCGGTGGTCGACGAAGTAGTGCGCCCAGGCGCCGACGGCGGCCACCCACTCGCAGGAGCGCTGGCGGAGCGCGCCTTCCTCGTAGCCCATGTGTCCCATGATGTCCCAGTTCAGGCGCGCGCCGTAGGCGAGCGGGTCGTCGGTCGACCCATCGAGGACGTTTCGATGGACCGGGCCGTCGCCGTTGGTCACCGTGACCATGTACTGGAGCTCGCCGTCGCAGCCGAACGCGCCGTGGACCATGAAGCCGTAGTCGCGGTTGCGGTCCGTGTAGCCGGGCATCAGGAAGCCGGTGAACGCCGAGGCCATGGAGACGTCGACGAACTGCTGCATCTCGGGCGAGGTCATCATCTGGCGCGTCGTCGGCGTCTTGATGAGACCCATCCGGAACGCGAGCTGGGGCGCCGCCTCGTACTCGATCCACGCCTCGCGCGCGATGCCGAAGTCCTCGCCCAGCCCCACGCCGTTCGGGCCGCCGAGGCCCTGGGTGCTCACCGCATCCAGCTCGGGGAGCTTGGTGAGCTGCCGGCGCAGCGTCGAGAACGCGTGACCGAACTCGAGCTCGGCGTAGTAGTGGACGTCGCAGGTCGCGTCGCCGGAGAACTTGAGCGTCACGCGGGGCAGTGAGAACCCCGAGAGGTCGCCACCGGGCCGAGCCTCAGCGGCACGGTCGTCCCAGTCGAAGTACTCGAACCGTGTCTGGATCGTGAGGTTCGTCTTCAGGAGGAACGAACCGCCACGGATCCAGAACCCGCCGTCGTATCCGGCGGAGCCGGCGCCGCCGACCAGGGTCGCGTCCGCCTGGGCCGACGCGAGGTACGCGTCCACCGAGGACTGGATCTCGCGGGCGGAAGGAGCCGCCTGGGCGGACAGCCGCTGTTCGACCTGCGCGAGGCGAGCCTCGAGGGACCCTCCGTCGGCCAGGGCAGGAGGTGACGCCGCGAGCACGAGGCCCGCGATGACGACCATCGTCACGATCGACTTCATGGATACCCCTCCGAAGGAGCTGGAGTCTCGAGGCCACGCACGCCAAGGGCATCGACCCACGGCGGTGCCCCGCTTGTACCGAGCCCGCGCCCTGGCGGCAAGGTCGAGCTCCCACCGGGGGTCAGCCCGCACCGACCCGGCTCCAGGGTCCGACGGACAGCGGGCCGGCGCGTTGCCGCGGACCCCCGGCGGGAGAGCGTTCATCGCCGCCACCGGGACCACCTCCGGCGCGGCGACGCGGGCGCACGGGACGCGAGGCCGAAGAGCAGCCCATGCCGAGCGCAGGGCCTTCAGCCCTTCGCACCCCCCAGCCGGCGCCCGCGGATCGAGCCGCGCAAGGGATGAACGGCGAGCGGAGGCCGCGCGCCCGAAGGGTCGGCGCCCTCCGAATGGGTGCAATCAGGACGCCCGGCGGCCTTGCGGCCGCCGGGCGTCCGAAGCCTCTACGCTCGGCCAGGCCCTACAGCGCGAGCTGCCACTGCAGGCGCAGCAGGATCCCGTCGCCCGAGCCCGTCGCGTTGTAGCCCGCGTACGTGTCGGACACGATGTTGATGTCGTCCGTCGAGATGAACGCCGCGTCCAGCGTCACCTTGTCGGCGTGCCCGTCGATGTAGTAGTTCACCGCGACGGCCATCTCGTTGCCCGTGAAGTTGCTGGGCCCCCCGACGTCGAGCTCGTACGCGCTGTAGCGCGCCGCGATCTCCCACGCCGTGTCGGGGAACAGGAAGCCCAGCTGGATCAGGTAGCTGAAGGCGTCCACGGAGGTGCTGTCGCTCTCGAGCGTGGCGCCGCTGTACGCGGCCGTCATCGAGAATCCGCCCCAGCCCACGGCCGCGTCCGCACCGTACGCCAGGCGATCCAGGGTGTCGTTGCCGTCCAACGGGTTCTCGATCCGGTGATCGACGAAGTAGTGCGCCCAGGCGCCGACGGCGGCCACCCACTCGCACGAACGCTGGCGGAGCGCACCCTCCTCGTAGCCCATGTGCCCCATGATGTCCCAGTTCACGCGCGCGCCGAACGCGAGCGGGTCGTCGGTCGACCCGTCGAGGACGTTGCGGTGGATCGGGCCGTCGCCGTTGGTCACGGTGACCATGTACTGGAGCTCGCCGTCGCAGCCGAGGGCGCCGTGGACCATGAAGCCGTAGTCCCGGTTGCGGTCCGAGTAGCCCGGCACCACCTGGCCGATGAAGGCCGAGGCCAGCGAGATGTCGACGAACTGCTGCATCTCGGGGGAGGTCATGAGCTGACGGGTCGCCGGCGTCTTGATCAGACCCATCCGGAACGCGAGCTGGGGCGCCGCCTCGTACTCGATCCACGCCTCGCGGGCGATGCCGAACTCGAACCCGATGGGGAGCTCGAGCCTGCCCATCTGCTGAGGAGAGTCGAGCTCGTCCCCGAGGTGGAAGACGCGGCCGCTGTGGCCGAACTCGAGCTCGGCGTAGTAGTGGACGTCGCAGGTCGCGTCACCCGAGAACTTGAGCGTCACGCGGGGCAGCGAGAACCCCGAGAGGTCACCGCCGGGCTGCGCCTCGTCCGACCGGGAGTCCCAGTCGAAGTACTCGAAGCGCGTCTGGAGCGTGAGGTTCGTCTTCAGGAGGAACGAACCGCCGCGG
>JAYTCP010000671.1:0-4063 GCA_043736435.1 Planctomycetia bacterium
GCGGCCACGCCCGCCGGCGGCACCCTCCGCCTGCCGGCCGGCGCCTTCCGCACGGGCCTCGTGATCGACCGCCCGATGACCATCGTCGGCGCCGCCTCGGGAACGACGCTCGACGCCACCGACCGCGGTCGTCCGGCCCTCGAGATCCTCCGGGGCGTACCCGACGTGGCGATCGAGTCCGTCCGGGTCGTCGGCGCGAGCGGCGACGGGATCTTGGCCGGCGGCGCCAACGCACGCCTGCGGTTGGTGCGCGTCGCGGTGAGCGGCTCCGGCGCCGCGGGCCTCCGCGTGCTCGCGTCCGACGACGTCACGATCGAGGCGAGCACGTTCGAGCGGAACGGCGGCACGGGCCTCGACCTCGACGGTGCGCGTGCGCGGGTGGTCCGCTGTGCGTTTCGCGCCAACGGGATCGCCGCCGCCCGCCTGCGCGGCGTCGACGCCGCCGTGCGCGAGTGCGAGCTCGACGGCGGCACCGACGGCGTGCTCCTCGAGGGCGCGCGGGGCGACGTCTTCCGTTGCGCGTTCCGCGGACTCGGCGTCGGCGTGCGCATCGCCCGGAGCAGCGAGGGCGCGCGGGTCTCGCGATGCGACGGCCGCGGCCTGCTCTCCCTGGTCGTCGCGGAGGCGGGATCGTCGGGCGCGTACGTCGTCGAGAACCGCGTCTCCGACGCGACGGCGGACGCGATCCGGGTCGAGGGCGCGTGGCACCGGGTCGAAGGGAACACGGTCAGGGGGGCGCGGGGGGCCGGGGTGGATGCGGCCGGGGCCGGCGTCACCGTGGCGCGCAACGTCGTCGAACGTGCGGGCGCCGAAGGCGTCCGCGCGTCCGGTGGCGGGTGCGTGGTGGATGGCAACGAGGTCGTCGCGCCCGCGGGCACGGCGATCGACGTGCGTGGCGACGGGGTCTCGGTGACGGCGAACATCGTCACGGGCGCCGGCGCCGAGGGGCTGCGGGCCACCGGCGATCGCGCCGCGCTCGTTGGCAACCGGGTCGAGGACGCGTTGGGTGCCGGGGTGGCGCTCGACGGGGATCTCGGCACGGCGCAGGGCAACAAGGTGCGGCGGTGCGGTGCCGGCGTGCGGGTCGTCGCCGGGTTCGGCAATCGGGTGGAGGCGAACTCCTGCGAGGGCTGCCTCGGGCCGGACCTGGTGGACGACGGACGTGCGACGACGCTCGGGAGCGTTCGCGTTCCCTGATCGGATGGTGGATGCCGGGCGTGGTGGCCCGGGCGACGAGGGCCGCGAGGCCGATCGATCCGAGGGTGACGAGGTTGGGGTTGGGGCCGGGCGCGCGCGCGCCCGGCCCCGTTCGCGCAGTCCCGCGACGCACGATCCGTCCCGCTACGTGGCCGCCTTCGCGGCGGAGAGCACCGCGTCGTAGTTCGGGTGCTGCGTGATGTCGGGCACGTACTCGGCGTGGCGCACGACGCCCGCCCGGTCGACGACGAACACGGCCCGCGCGAGGAACCGCGTGAGCGGCCCCGAGACCATGGTGAGGCCGTACGCGTCGCCGAACGCGGTCGCGCGATGGTCGGAGAGGGTGCGCACCGCGGACACGCCCGCGGCGCCGCACCAGCGCTTCTGCGCCATGGGCAGGTCCACGCTGATCGTGTCGATGGCGATCCCGGGCAGCTTGCCCGCCTCCTCGTTGAACCGTCGCGTCTGCAGGTCGCAGACCGCCGTGTCGAGCGAGGGCACCGCCGAGAGGATGCGCACCTTGTCCGAGGGGCCGCCGACCTTCACGACCGCGAGGCCGTTGTCGGTCAGCTCGGCCACGGGGGCCTTCTCACCGACGTGGAGCGCCTTGCCGCGCACGTCCACCGGGTTGCCCTTGAGCTTCACCGCACCGCTACGGACGTCGATACCCATGCGTCGTTCTCCTCGAGAGGGGGGTTGCCGAAAGGGGCAGCGTATCGGCCGGGACGGGGGCGCGGGGGCGGCGGCGGTCCGGGGGACGAATCCCGGGGGCGGCGGGGGAGCGGGGCGAATGGCGGCGCCGCGGCCTACCCGAAGCGATCGCCCTTCGTGACCGGGCGGCCGTTCAGGAACTCCCGGGCCGACATCGGCTTCCCGCCCGGCGCCTGGAGCCGGACCACGCGGAGCACGCCGTCGTTGCAGGCGACGTCGATGCCGTCCTTGCCGACGGCGAGGACCGTCCCCTGGGGCGTGCCCTCGGGCACCGTGGCGCCCTCGAGGACGATGGCCCGGTGGAGCACGAGCGGGAACGGCTCGCGGCCGCTCGGGGACAGCCAGCGCGTCGTCGCGAGGGGCCAGGGCGACATGGCCCGGATGTGGTCCTTCACCTCGACGACGCCGCGGTGGAAGTCGACGACGCCCTCGTCCTTCGAGAGCTTGCGCACGTACGTGGCGCGGGCGTGGTCCTGCTCGACGAGGACGATCTCGCCGGCGATGTAGCGGCCGAGCGTGCGCAGGAGGAGGTCGGCGCCGATCTCGGCGAGGCGGGCCGTCACCTCCTCGACGGTGTCGTCGGGGCCGATCGGGGCGGACGCGGTCGCGAGGATGGGCCCGTGGTCCATCTCGGCGTCCATGCGGAACAGCGTGACGCCCGTCTCGCGTTCGCCGTCGCGGATGGCGGACGAGACCGGGCTCGCGCCGCGGTAGCGCGGGAGCACGCTCGTGTGGAGGTTGACGCACCCGTGGGGCGCGAGGGACAGCAACGCCCCCCCGAGCTTCTGGCCGAAGCCCGCGGTCACGATCAGGTCGGGCGTGGCCGAGCCGATCTCCTCGCGTGCGTCGCGGCCGTTCACGTCGGCGGTCTTGAGGAGGGGGAGGTTGAGCTCCGCCGCCGCGAGGGTGACCGCGGTCGGCCGGAGGCGGCGTCCACGGCCCGCCTCCCGGTCGGGCGGCGTCACGACGAGCACCGGGGCCATCCCGGCGCCGGCGAGCGAGCGCAGGGCGGGCACGGCGAACTCGGGCGACCCCATGAAGACGATGCGCGGCCCGATGCGCGAGACGGGCTCGGAGGCCTCGAGCGCGTCCGCGAGGTCGCGGTCGACGGCCGACTCGGGGCGCATCGCGTCCTCGTGGACGCGGATCGTGATCCCGGCGCCGTCGTCGTCCTGGCTCGCGCGGATCTTGCGCAGCTTGACGAGCTCGAGGAGCGCGAGGAACGCCCCGATGAGGTAGGCGCGGTCGGGCCGCCCGCCGACGAGGTCGGTGAAGGACATCGACCCACCGGAGGCGACGAGGCGCTCGAAGATGACGCCGACGAAGTGGGTGATCGGGAGGCGCTCGCGGGCGACCGCGACGGTGGTCTCCTCGCCGGTCTCGCGCAGCAGCTTGCGGAAGGCGGTGACCAGGGCGTAGAGGTCGGCCTCCACGATCTCGTCGGGCTCGGCGTCGGCGTCGGAGGCCGCGCGCACCGCGAAGCGGCCCTCCTGCTCGCGGGCGCGCGCGTCGAGCGTGCCTGCCGCGTCCTTGAAGCGCTTGTACGCCAGGAGCTGCTTGACGAGGTCGAGGCGCGGGTCGAGGTCGTCCTCCTCCTCGACGACGTCGCGCGGGAGGAGCGACCGGCTCTTCAGCACCAGCAGGTGGCTCGCCATGACGAGGAACTCGCCCGCGCGATCCACGTCGAGCGTGGAGAGCCCCGCCTCGAGGTGCTTGACGAACTGGTCGGCGATCTGGGCGAGGGGGAGCTCGTGGATGTCCACCTCGGCCTGGGCCACCAGGTGGAGCAGCAGGTCGAGCGGGCCGTGGAAGGCCTCGAGGCTCACGCGCAGATCAGCCATGGAAGAGCCTCACGAGGTCGAACAGACGATCAAACGTCCATGCGGAGACCGGACCCTGGATGTGCCGGAAGAGGCCGGTCTGCAGGATGACGATCAGGAAGAGGGGGCCGAGGAATTCGATGCGCGCGTACCGGGAGGCGACGGCCCTGGGGAGGAACCCCGCGAGCACCGTGCCCCCGTCCAGCGGGGGGAACGGCAGGAGGTTGAACAGGCCGAGGGTCAGGTTCACGAACACCATCTCGAAGAGGAAGTCGTGGCCCAGGCTGCGGTGGAGGCTCCCGTCCACCGCCGCGAGCGCGAGCAGGACCATGGAG